>DATHOB010000026.1:0-4157 GCA_035485355.1 Opitutales bacterium
CGCGCCCATTGGTCAAATTCATCAAGTCGAATTCGAAGCCAATCAGCCCGCGGGTGGGGATGATGCCCTCGACGGTTACGCCGTGCGCGTGGGTTTCCATACCATTGATTGCGCCCTTGCGCGCGGAGAGCACCTTCATGACGCTGCCGAGGGATTCCTCGGGCAATTCGAGCCAGAAATTTTCGTGCGGTTCGTGGGTCTTTCCATCGACCGTGTGGGTGATGACGACCGGGCGCGAGACGAGCACTTCGTAGCCTTCGCGGCGCATCTGCTCGACGAGCACTGCTATCTGCATCGCGCCGCGGGCGGAGACGTAATACACCCCCGCTCGCTCGGATTCCTCGACGTGGATGCTGACGTTGCCCTTCTGCTCGCGGTCCAGTCGCTCGCGAATCTGGCGCGAGGTGACGAGCTTGCCTTCGCGGCCGACGAACGGGCCGTCGTTCACGGCGAATTCCATGCGAATCGTCGGCGGGTCGATTTCGACAAAGGGCAGCGCGGGCTGGTCTTCCTTTTGGCAAAGCGTTTCGCCGATGTCGACATCGGTGAAGCCGGCAAGGCCGACGATGTTGCCCGCGACGCCCATGATGGAGTCATTCGTCTGCGTGCCGCTGTATTCAAAGACTTTGGTGATCTTGCACGTTTCGCGCGTGCCGTCCTTCAGCACGCGGTAAATCGTTTCGCCCGTGCTGATATGCCCGCCGATGATTTTGCCAATGGCAATGCGGCCCACGTAGTCGTCCCACGCGATGTTGGAAACGAGCATGGTGAACGGCGCGGACTCATCGGCCACGGGCGGCGGGATGTGGGTCAAAATCGTTTCGAGCAGGGGAATCATGTCCACCGGCTTGTCGCCAAGTTCGCGGATGGCGTAGCCGTCGCGCGCGCTGCCGTAGAGGAAGGGGGCGTTGAACTGCTCTTCCGTGGCGTGCAGTTCGAGGAAAAGTTCGAGCACCATGTCGTGTGCCTTCTTCGGGTTGCTGTTTTCGCGGTCAATCTTGTTGATGAACACGATGGGGCGCAGGCCCTGCTGGAGCGCCTTGCGCAGCACGAAGCGCGTCTGCGCCTGGGGGCCGTCATAGGCGTCCACCACGAGCATGACGCCGTCCACCATTTTCATCACGCGCTCGACCTCGCCACCGAAGTCCGCGTGGCCGGGAGTATCGACGATGTTGATGATTTTGTCGCGCCAGTGTACGGACGTGTTCTTGGCTTTGATGGTGATGCCTTTTTCGCGTTCGAGGTCCATGCTATCCATGACGCGCTCGGCGACGACTTGGTTTGCACGGAAGGCGCCGCCTTGGCGCAGGAGTTGGTCGACTAGCGTGGTTTTGCCATGGTCGACGTGGGCGATGATGGCGAGATTGCGGATGTTTTGGCTCATGGACGTCACGCGATTGTGACCCCGAACGCCGGGGCCGGAACGCGCTCAAACGGTGAGTCTGCTAAATTTTCGGGGGCAAGGCGAGCGGAAAAGGAGGGTTTTTAGCTTTCGCATTGGGTGGGAATTCGTTAAGCCATTGTCCGTCAAGCATCATTCCCTCACTCTACTCATGATCACTTCGACCAAATACCACGGCTGGAAAGCCCTATCCCTCAACACCGGGCGCGTTGAACTCATCATTCCGCTGGACGTGGGGCCGCGGGTGATATCGTGCGCACTGGATGGCGGGCCGAATATGTTCGCCACCGTTGGTGTGGAACTGGGCAACGGTGGGGAAGCGGATTGGAAAATCCGCGGCGGACACCGCCTCTGGCATGCGCCGGAAGTGCCGCCGCGCAATTACCAGCCGGACAATGTTCCGATTACCGCGACGAAACTGCCCGGCGGCAAAGGGCTGCGGCTCGACCAGGCGCTGGAGGAGAAAACCGGCATCCGCAAATCTTTCTCCATCGAAGCGCTGGGCAAGACCGATTTCAAAATCACCCACGTTTTGAAAAACGAAAACATGTGGGCGGTGGAATTGTCGCCGTGGGCGCTAACCGTCATGGGGCGCGAAAGCTACACCGCAATTCCGCTCAACCCGAAAGTGCCACATGGCGTCACGCTGGTGCCCGATTACGCGCTGGTGCCGTGGACTTACACGGACTTCACCGACCCGGTGTGGGATTTCCACCGCGACTACATCGGCATCCGCGTGGATCGCGGCACGCAGCCGCAGAAACTCGGCCTGACGAATTTCCCTGGCTGGGCCGCGAATTGGCAAAAAAGCGGCACGTTCGTGAAATATTTCGCGGTGCAGACCGGTGTCGCCTATCCTGATTTCGGCTGTGCATTTGAGACCTATGTATGTGATTTCATGAACGAGCTGGAATCCCTCGGGCCATTGACCAAGGTTGAGCCCGGCGCAAGCGTGACGCTGGTGGAATACTGGGGCTTGCTCGATGGCCTGCCGAAACCGGACACCGACGCCGCTTATGCGAAAAAATTCCGGCCGGCAGTGGAGAAGTGGATTAAACAAGTGGTGGATTAGTGATTTGGTGCTTAGTGTTCTAGTGCTTGGTGCTTTGGCGATAACTTTTCACTAAAATCAACCTTCGTTTATCCAAATCGCTTCGGAAGAATCAGATCATCGGGCACTAAAACACCATGCACTAAATCACTAAAACACCAAATTACTAAGCACCAAAACACCAAGGACTAAAACACTCATGCCGCGTATTGCTTTCTTCGGTTCCGATGCCATCGCCGTGCCGGCGCTGGAATATTTGCAGTGGGCCGAAGGCGTCGAACTGGTCGGGGTGGTTTCGCAGCCGAACCGACCGGCGGGCCGCGGGCGGCACTTGCATGCCAACGCGGTGGCGGCGTGGGCGGCGGCCAAAGGCGTGCCGCTGCTCCAACCGGAAAAACCCGGTGCGGAAGAAGCCATGTGGCTGCGCGCGCAACGCGTGGATCTGGTGCTGGTGATGGCATACGGACATATTTTGCGGCGCGAATTGCTGGAGGCCGCGCCACGCGGGATGTGGAATTTGCATGCCTCGCTCTTGCCGAAATATCGCGGAGCGTCGCCGGTGGAAACGGCGCTCGCTTGCGGAGAAAAGCAAACCGGCGTCACGTTGATGCGCATGGCCGAGAAAATGGATGCCGGGGCGGTGGCCGGAATGGAGAAAGTTCCCATTTTGCCCTCCGATACCGGGGCGATTCTGCGGGAGCGCGTGGCGCAGGCGTGCGTGCCTTTGTTGCAACGACATCTTCACGCTTTGGGGGATGGTTTCATTAAAACCGAAGTTCAGGATGAATTGCGCGTCACCTACACGCGCAAACTCACCAAGGCCGACGCGCAGATGGATTGGTCGGCACCGGCCAAAATGCTCGCATGCAAAGTGCGCGCGTTTCTCGTCTGGCCGGGAACGCAAATCGAACACGGCGGTCAGGTGATTAAAATCGGCGCGGCCTCGGCGCTCGAGGATACGACGACATTGTCACCAGGGGCCATCCTGCGCGCGAATGCGTTGGGAGTGGACGTCGCCACCGGGGAAGGTGTGCTGCGCCTCTTGCAATTGCAACGCGCAGGCGGGCGAATGCTCGAAGTGGGCGAATTTTTACGCGGGTATCCCATCGCCGCCGGAGAGGTTTTGCCCGGCCATACCCTGCGTCCGCTGGTGGCGGGGCGGCCATTCCCAAAGTCGGGATAAAGGAAAATGTCTCCTCGATCGGAGCAACCGCTTTTTTTTGACACCCGGCGGAAAAATGGGATAATGCGGCTCAACCGCACTTTCGCCATGAAAAACTTTCCCACTCACTTTTCCATCAGCCATCGCCACCTTGTCGTCGCCGCGCTGCTTTTGCTTTCCGGCGCATTTCTCCTGCATGGGCAGGACTCCCCGCCGAGCGCACCGCCTGCGCCCGCTTCCCGCGCGGATATTCTGGCGCTGAACCAGGATGTGCAGGCGCTGCAACGCACTGTGGACAAATTGAGCGACGACCTCGACCAGATGAAGCTCGACAATGCCAATCTGAAAAAACAAATCCTGACCCAGCAGGCCATTGAAACACTAATTCAAAACGACCTCGCCAAAAACCGCGCCGACACGGCCAAGGACACCGCCCAGGCCATCGCCCAATCCAACACGGATTTGCGCGCCAGCATTCTTGCGGCGGTGAACCAGCAATTTAAACAACTGCAAGACGACACCAACGCCGCGTTGAAACAACT
>DATHOB010000027.1:0-2042 GCA_035485355.1 Opitutales bacterium
CGCCTGCTCGGCATGCCGTTCCGCACCGCCTCCGCCCCGACAGTCAAAAAGCCGGACGCTCCCGCTCCCGCTGCGCCCGCCGCTGCTGCCGTAGCCGCACCCGCCCACGCTTAATTTTTAAAAGTTAAAATTCTCCGCCCATGGCCAAAACCTCCTCCATCGAACGCAATCTCAAGCGCCAGCGCCTCGTAAAAAAATACGCGGCGAAGCGCGCTGAACTGAAAGCCATCCTCGCCAGCCCGAAGACGACGGACGAGCAATTCTACCAGGCCCAGCGCGCCCTTACGGAAATGCCCCGCAATTCCGCCCCTGGCCGTGTGCGCAACCGTTGCAGTGTCACCGGTCGTGCCCGGGCGTTCATCCGCCGCTACGGTGTTTCCCGCCTCACGTTCCGCGAGCTCGCGCTCAATGGCAAAATCCCCGGCGTCATGAAGTCGTCCTGGTAACCCCGAACTTTCCGCCCACTATGTCCAGCCACGATCCACTAGGTGATTTTCTCACAACCCTGCGCAATGCCTTGCACGCGCAGAAAGATACCTGCGCGTCCCAATGGTCGCGCTTGCGCTCCGAAGTCGCGCGCATCCTCAAAGAGGAAGGCTACATCACGCACTTCGAAGAGAAGCTTGATGGCGACGGCCACCGCCAAATCCACGTCATTTTGAAATATGTGGACGGCGCTCCCGCCATCACCGGCATCCAACGGCATAGCCGCCCGGGCCGCCGCTTGTACTACGGACACTCGGAAATTCCCCGCGTGCTCGGTGGTCTCGGCGTCGCCATTCTGACGACCTCCAAGGGTCTGATGAAGGATAACGAAGCCCGCAAGCAAAAGGTTGGCGGCGAGCTCTTGTGCAAAGTCTGGTAAAGTAAATTTCCAACTCTTTCTTATTATGAGCCGCATCGGCAAACTTCCCGTCGTCATTCCGGACAAAGTCAAAGTGTCTGTGAAGGGCAATTCCGTCCTCGTTGAAGGCCCCAAGGGCAAAGTCGAAAAGACTTTTGACCCGACCGTGACCATCACTGCGGACGCCAAGTCCGTTGTCGTCAAGCCCCGCACGGACAGCCGCGCAGCGCAGGCGAACCACGGCACCGCGCGCGCCGTCATCAACAATATGGTGTTCGGCGTGGTGAACGGTTACACCAAGGATTTGGAAATTCAGGGCGTCGGTTTCAAAGCCGCGCTCAAAGGCACGGTGCTCGATCTCGCTTTGGGCTACTCGCATCCGATTGCTTACGCCATCCCGACCGGCATTAAAGTGACTGTTGCTGAAAACGCGCAAAAAAATCCCATCATCAAGGTCGAAGGTCCGGACAAGACCCTCGTCGGCCAAGTTGCCGCAGACATTCGCCACTTTTATCCCGTCGAGCCGTACAAGGGCAAAGGCGTTCGCATCACCGGCCAGCACGTCCGCCGCAAGGAAGGCAAGAAGACGGCGTAAGCCTATCCGGCTGCGCAATCTCATTATTCTTTTTCCGATGAAACTCAAGCATTCCAAGGAACTCGCGCTGCGTCGCCGCACGCGCATCCGCCACAAAATCAGCGGCGAGGCCTCGCGCCCCCGCCTGAGCGTGCGTTTTTCGCAGAAGCACATTTACGCGCAAGTCATCGATGACCGCGCGGGCCGCACCCTTGCCAGCGCTTCGTCGCTGGCCAAGGATTTGCGCGAAAAGAAGCTGCGCCCGAATCTCGCCGGAGCCAAAGTTCTGGGCGAGCACCTCGCCGGAGCCGCGCAAAAGGCTGGGGTTGTGACGGTCGTGTTCGACCGTGGTGGCCGCCGCTATCATGGCTGCGTCAAAGTTTTCGCCGACGCCGCGCGCGCCGGTGGTTTGAAATTTTAATCTATCATATTTGCACTTCCTCTTTCCCAAAACCGCATGAGCACCGATAATCCCGAGACTCCGACCATTTCCGCCCCGGAAACGACCACACCCGCAACTGACACAGTCGCGGCAGCGAAGCCTGAGCGCACCGAACATGCTGCCGGTGGTGGTGGACGTGGCCCGCGCAGTGGTGGTGGTGGTGGCGGACGTGGCGGCCAGCG
>DATHOB010000028.1:0-9169 GCA_035485355.1 Opitutales bacterium
CCAGCCTTGGCTCAACGGCAACATCCTGGCGGCGAGCGACTGTTTTCCGGAATGGGCGTTAAACGAAGACGGCAGCCTCAACGTTGCGGCGATCATGCCGGAGGGCGGTTTCAGCGGGAACGCCACGTTTTATTTCACGACCATTTCCGGAATCAGCTTGCTGGCCAACGGCTACGTTTACGACCCTGACACGTATACTGACACCTCGGTCTTGCTCGTCCCCGCCGCCTTGGCCGTGGACAATAACCGCGACGGCAACATCAGCTTCGACGTCGATGATAAGACGAGCGAGGAAAACCCGTTTGTGTTTTGGATTAATAACAATAAGGATCGCACCCATTTGGTGGATGCGAGTTCCGCGCTTCCTCAATTAAACGACCGACCGCAGCCACAAGTGCTGGCGGCACGGGGGTTGCGGACTTCGAAGCCTTTGCCGTGCAGGCCGTCGTCGAAATGGACGGAGGAACCGTCGATGCGCTCGAGGCTGGCGGAGTCGATCAGGAAGGTGATGCCTTGGGATTCCTGGCGCGAGTCGCCGTCCTTGGGTTCGTCAAACGACATGCCGTATTCCATGCCGGAGCAACCGCCGGTGGAAATGAAGAGGCGCAGAAGCTTGCCTTCGGCGTTGGATTCACGCTGAAGCTCGCGGATGCGGTGCGCGGCCTGCTCAGTGAGGGAGATCATTGAGTATAAGATGGCACCGCGGGAGGGGTTTGTCAACTGGCGGCCGCCGACGGTAGTTTATCCGGTTGATGATTATAATCCGAAACGGGCGCAGTCTTGCTGCGCCCGCCGAACTGATACAGTGGTCGCTGGGCAAAATTCCCCACAGCAAGAATCGTGCGCGATTTGCGAAAAAAGGTTGCGGCAGGATGGGGAAACCGCTTGAGTGGCGGCCCCTTGAACAAGTTAAAACATATTTTTAACGAGATCCACTACGAGCTGGTCCGCACGATTGCGGAGGGCGGAATGGGCATGGTGTTGGAGGGGCGGCAGCACGGGTCGGACAACTTCAACAAGCAGGTGGCGATCAAGCTAATTCGCGAGGAGTATTCGGCGATTCCCGAGTTCCGGAGCAATTTCGTGGGCGAGGCGAGGCTGGTGGCCGACTTGATCCACACCAACATCGTGCAGACGTATCACCTCGGGGTCATCGGCGGGCAGTATTACATGGTCATGGAGTATGTGAACGGGAAGAACCTCGAGGACTTCATCATCAAGCACATCGAAACGCACCAGAAGGTGCCGGTGACGCTCGCGGTGTTCATCGTCTCGCGCATTTGCCGCGGGCTGGCCTACGCGCACCAGAAGCGCGACACCCAGGGGCGGCTGCTGGGCATTGTGCACCGCGACGTGAACCCCAAGAACATCATGCTCGCCAGCGAGGGCGACGTGAAGCTCACCGACTTCGGCATCGCGAAGGCACTGGACCTGATGTACAACGAGGAAGGCGAAGTCATCGCGGGCAAGGACGAATACCTTTCGCCGGAGCAGGCGCGCTGCGAGGTGACCGACGCTCGGGCGGATTTGTTTGGCTGCGGCATCGTCCTGGCCGAGATGCTCTGCATGCGGAATATTTTTGAGGGCGAAACGCCGGAAGCCACGCGCGAAAACATTTTGAAGATGGAGTTGCCCGACTTCACCAAGATGCGCGAAGGGGTGGACCCGAAGCTCAACACCCTGCTCCACAAGGCGCTGGCCCGGCCGCGCGAACAACGCCACCAAGCCGCCGCCGAGCTGCTGACGGCCCTCGAAGTCTATCTTTATAGTGACGGCTACGGCCCGACGAACGAAAAATTGGCCGAGTATGTGCGCGACCTCTACGGGCCGCATGGCGCAACCGCCAGTCAACGTTGGATGCATAAAACGAAGTAAAAACTCCGCTCGACGGCGAGTGAGGGAAGAAGCAAGTCATGGCGCAAGGTCTACACCAAGTCCAAAAGCTCACGCAAAACCAAGTACTGGCTCCGCAACTGCGCCAGTCCCTCAAGATTTTGCAGGCGCCCGCGCTCGAATTGCGGCACACGATTTTGGAGGAATTGCAAAATAATCCGTTGCTCGAGGAGATGGCGATCAACAGCGTGTCGCTCGAAGAACAGGCCGAGGAGCACGACCCGGAGCGCAATGGCGACGGCGACACCACGCCGGAGGCGAACGAAGAAATGCGCTTCCAGAACGATTTCGAAATTTTGCGCAAATTGGACGAGGACTGGCGCGACCACTTCCAGCAAAACGGCAGCCAGAACGTCCACACCCGGCAGGATGCCGAGCGCCGCCAACACTTTTTTGACTCGCTGGTCAGCGAGACTTCGTTGCAGGAGCATTTGCTCAGCCAGGCCGACCTGGCCGATGGCGAAGAAGGCGTGCGCGAGGCCCTGCGCTTCCTCGTCGGCAGCCTCAACGACCAGGGCTTTCTCACCTCCACGCCGTCGGACATTGCGTTGCTGTCCAATCTGCCGCTCAAGACGGTGCAGGACGCCGCGGAGCTGCTCAAGACCTTTGATCCCCCGGGCATCGGCGCGGCGAATGTGCAGGAATCGCTGCTGCAACAATTGAAAATCCGCGGCCAGGGCGACTGCCTCGCCTCGAATATTTTGCGCCACCACTACCCGCTGCTGCTGCGCCGGCGCATCCCGGAAATCGCGCGCAAAGTCGGCGCGGATTTGGAAAGCGTGCAGGAGGCGCTCGAGGAAATCGCCACACTCGACCCCGCGCCCGGCCGGCGGTTTGGCGAGGATACGAACCGCGTCGTCGAGCCGGATGTCCGCGTCGAGCAGGATGGCGACCGGTGGGTCATCACCCTCAACCGCGATTACATCCCGCGCCTGCGCCTCAGCGCGACGTATAAGGAACTGCTGGCGAAAAACCACCTCTCGCCGCAGGAGAAGGAATACATTTCGGAGAAAATGCGGTCCGGCAAATTCCTCATCAGCTCCATCGAGCAGCGGCAGCAGACGATCGAGCGCATCACCAAGGAAATCCTCGCGCAGCAGAAGGACTTTTTTGAGCACGGCGTTTCCAAGTTGCGCCCGTTGACGATGAACCAGGTGGCGCAGGCCGTCGGCGTGCATGAGACGACCGTCTCGCGCGCGATTGCCAACAAATACATTGCGACGCCATGGGGCGTGTTTGACTTCAAGTTTTTCTTCACCCCCGGCTATACCGGGCAAAACGGCGAGACACTCTCCAACACGAGCATCAAGGATCGCATCGCGCAAATCGTCTCCGAGGAAAACCCGGCGAAGCCCTTTAGCGACCAGGACATCGTGGCCATTCTCGGCGAAAAGGACGTGAACATCGCCCGGCGCACCGTGGCGAAATATCGCGAGGAACTCGGCATATTGCCGACGAATTTAAGGCGCAGATACGCGTAAACCCCAACCCCCTACCCCCCATGATCACCCCCATACCCGTAGCAAGACTCGTGACCGGCCCGCGGGACCCGGCGGCAACCCAGCGCGCGGCGGATGCGGAGCTCAAGGTGGACCACTTGGAACGGGAAGTGCATCACCTTTCCCTCGTTTGCGATGGCCTGTGGAGTCTGCTGCGGGAAAAGCTCGGATACACCGACGCGGAATTAATTGCGCATGTCTCCGCCGTGGAGGCCAAAGAGTACGGCCCCGACGGCACGAAAAAAGCCTCGACCCCCCGCCAATGCCCGAAGTGCCAGCGTGTCGCCATGCGCTACCACTCGACCTGCGCGTATTGCGGCGAACATCTCACGCCGTCGTTGTTTGAGTAATGATTTCCGCGCATTAAAATTGGATTGTTGATTCCCATTGGAATACGTTTAGTGGCCAGCCAACAGGATCTTGCGGCGACCCAGCGGGCGGCACTATCCTCGACTACTTTGAGGGCTTCTACAATCGCCGCCGATTCTACTCCAGTCTAGGTTAAAAAACTCGCTCGACTTCGAAACCCAACATAACTAACTAACCATTACCCCTACACCACTGTCTAAGAAATCAGGATCAATCTATGCCAATTATGATTAATGTAGGGCTCCATATCATGAATTGGATAGCAAAATTGCCTACCAGGCATAAATTTGGAGGATCGCCAAAGTGAAAAATACAATTAAGCTTATAATGACGCTGTTTCTTTGCGCACTCGTTGGAGCGGGCGTTGGTTTCGCGTGTGGATATGAACTTGCGCCGCGCGTACCTGATCCAGCCGTGGTTGTTTCAGGGGAGGATATGTCGCGCTATCACGCTGTTGGGGATCATATTCCGGTTGATACTCCTGAATGGGATGATCCCGTAATCACGAAGACAACATTCGATTCGAATCATAAGGCACAGAATTTAGAACTGATAACCAGAGATGGGAAGCCCGAGTACCACGACTATGATGTAAGGGTGAAAAATAGCGAAAGCATTACGAAATTTGTGGACTTTTTGGTGCCTATTGGCACAGCAGCTGGACTTCTGGTGGCAGTAATGATCACTTTGGCAAACCGTCGAAAACAGGCAAAGATATTTATTGAGTCCACAAAGTAAGATTAAAAAGGGTCAGGCTGAGGTTGCCCTGATTTGACGGACACTGGGTTGGGGGTCAAATAGAAATGGTCGGTTTAGAGAGGAGGACCTTGCGACTTAAGCGTTGAACGCCGCGCCTTAAAATTGGATGGTGGAGGTTCGATGTTCGATGCCACAACTTCCTGGTTGTTGCTAGACGCCAGCGGCGTGACGACGCGCGTGGGCGTGTGGCGGGATGCGCGTTGGCGGGCGTGGCGCGAATATGAGGCGCCCGCGCTGGAGGCGTTGTTTGCGGGGGTGCAGGCGGTGATGGAAGAGGCGCAGACGCCGTTTGAAAAACTCGGTGGATATTTTTACGTGGAAGGGCCGGGGTCGGTGCTCGGGTTGCGGCTGGCGGCGATGGCGATCCGCGCCTGGCAAACCGATGATGCCGCAGTGGCGGGCGGCCAACCGCGCCCAGTATTTGCGTGCGGGAGTTTGCAGTTGGCGGCGGCGGTCGCACTCGCGGCGAAAGCTCCCCTGCCTTTCGCGGTCTTTACCGAGGCGCGGCAGGGCCATTGGCATGTGTTGGAAGTGAATGATGGCGACGCCAGAAACATCAACTCCTTGAGCACACGTGAAGTGGGAGAACATGATCTGCCCGCTGGCCCGCTCTATCATCTGCCCGCGCGGAAAGCCTGGCACACCCCGCCCGCCCGGGCGCAGAAATTGCCCGCTGGGTTGCGCGACCATCCGGAGGTGCTGGCCCAGGCGGGTCTCTTGCGCGCGGTGGCCACGCCCGTTCCCTTCACCGGCGCGGAACCGGAATATAAAAAATGGGCCGGGGCGGTAAAATAACCACGGGCTCGTTTGTTGCTTTAAGCTCGCAGGTTTCCGCATTCCGCATTCAGATTTCCGCTTTCCCATGTCCACCCTTCCCCATCGCTGCTGGGCGGAAATTGACCTCGCGGCGCTCGAACGCAACCTGGGCAAAATCCGCGCGGCGCTGCCCCCGCGCGTGCGCTATGTCGCGGTCGTGAAGGCCGACGCGTATGGCCACGGCCTGGCGCAGACCGTGGCGCGGCTGATGCAGTGCGGGGCCGATTGCTTTGCGGTGGCCAATGTGAAGGAAGGCGCGGATGTGCGCGAAATCGGCTCCGGCTGGCCGGTGCTGGTGCTCGGCGCGGTGCTGCCGGGCGAGGAGGCGGCGCTGGCGGAATATGATTTGATGGCCACCGTCTCGACGCTGGAGGAAATCACCCGGCTTGAAGCCGCCGCGGACGCCGCCGAACGCAAGCTGGCCGTGCACTTGAAAATCGACACCGGCATGGGCCGCGGGGGCGTGTGGCATGGCGAGGCCCGCGCGCTGGCCCGGCAACTGGCCGCCGCCCCGCACCTGGCCTGGCGGGGGGTGTTTACGCATTTCTCCTGCGCGGACAGCGATGCGGAATTCACCGCGCATCAGCGAAAATTATTTTTGGATACCTTGCGCGAGCTGCCCGCGCCCGCCGACCCCGCCGGGTTCCTCATCCACGCCGACAACAGCGCGGGACTGGAAAGCTTTGCGGCGGACAGCCCGATTAACGCCGTGCGCGTGGGCCTGTTGCAATTCGGGCTGCTGCCCTACCCCGATTCGCTGCTCTCGCGGCTGCGACCCGACCCCGTGCTGTCATTCCACACCCGCGTCGGCATCGTGAAAACTCTCCCCGCGGGCACGGGCATCGGCTACGGGCGCACCCACTTTTTGCAAAAAGAATCGCGCGTGGCCGTGCTCACCGCGGGCTACGGGGACGGACTGCCCACGGCGGCGAGCAACCGCGCGCAAATTTTGATTCGCGGGAAACGCTGCCCGGTGCTCGGCCGGGTATCGATGGACTCGACGGTGGTGGATGTTTCCGCACTGGACGAAGTCGCCGTCGGCGACATCGCGACATTGATTGGCGAACAGGAGGGCGGCCAAATTGGCGTGGCGGAATTCAGCCGCTGGAGCGATTGCATCCCGTGGGAGACGTTCTGCTCCATCACGCAACGCGTGCCGCGCATTTACAAAACGACGCGGCGGTGAAAACGGTTGTGCGGCGGAATCCGTTAAAGATGAATTAAGAATGTGTTTTACTGGGGGCTTTGATTCATTTTTGACGCGGTCGGTGTTTGCTATTTCACCAAATTTTCATATATTAAATGTAGTTAGGCCGAAACCTCTGTCCCCGGCATTTGTTTATAGATGTGTTTAGAGATGGTGAGCAATTAATCCCATGGCCTTGAACCCCGCAACGTTTTCGCCCGCTGATGCCTGGGCCCCGCTGAAAGCGCCGGACTGGAGCGTGGACAACGCGCGGCACCTGCTGCGCCGCATCGGGTTTTCCGCCACGCCCGACCGCGTGCAAGCGGCGTACAAACTCGGATTGCAAGGCACGCTGGAACAGGCCTTTGGCAATGTGCGCCCGTTCAGCCCGCCGCAGAGTCTGGCGGATTACGTCCAGGAACGCGCAGCGGTGCTGGCCGCGCAATCCGCACCCGCCCCGGCCCGCGGCGTCGGAGCCCGGCGTGGAGCCGCCGCCCCCGCGACCGCCAGCGGCACGGCGCCCGACGATGCCGCCACCGCCGCGGCGCTCGCGCTGAAAAAGCGCAACCAGGAACTGAACCAACTGCAACGGCAGGCGTTTTTGGAATTTGTGCAGTCATGGCTGGCCTTTGCGGCGAAGCCGGAAAACTCCGCGCAGGAAAACCTCGTGCTATTTTTGGGCAACGTGCTGGTCGTCGGGCAAAGCAAGGTCAAGGATCCGGACCGCATCTACGGGCACGCGAATTTGCTGCGCACCTCGTGGAAAAACCCGTACCCGAAAATCATGAAGTCGGTGACCATGTCGCCCGCGATGATTCAATACCTCGACTTGAACACGAGCGAAAAGAACGGTCCGAATGAAAATTACGCGCGCGAGGTGATGGAGCTGTTCACCCTCGGCGAAGGCCATTACTCGGAAAGCGACATCAAGGAGGCGGCCCGCGCCTTGACGGGCATCGTCATCCGCAACGAAGCCGGAGTGCTCGCGCCCAACCGGTGGGACAATGGCACCAAAACCATTTTCGGCCAGACCGGCCGCTGGGGCGCGGATGACGTGATTGATTTGATTTTTGAACAATCGGCATCGCACACCCACCTGCCGCGCCGTTTCCTCGCCTATTATCTTTCGCAGGATGCACTGCCCCAACCGTACCTCGACGAACTGGGCCGCCAGTGGCAGCATGCCGGTTTGCGCGTGGATTTGCTGGCCCGGCTGGTGTTCTCCTCCAATCTTTTTTATCAACCAGAATTCCGCGGGGCGCTCATCAAAAGCCCGATTCAATATTACCTCGGCCTGTGTCAGGACTTGGATCTGGATGTCTCGCCGTTTGAGGGGCCGGTGTACAATTTGCTGAAGTCGATGGGGCAGGAGCCGTTCAACCCGCCGAATGTGCGCGGCTGGCTCGCGGGGAAAAACTGGATCAATTCCTCCACGCTGGCGGCGCGACGGCAACTGGTGCAGCAGCTTTTCAACCCGGTCAATGAAAACCAGCTCAACGCCGACCAAGTGACCCAGCTCGACGCCGAACGCATGGCGGGTCGCGGCGTAATTGCGATGGATAATGAGCGCCTGCAAAAACTCGCCAGCAAATCGAACGAGGAAATTTCCGACGCGTTGCTGGGCTTTTTCCTCGCCGGGGAGGATGCCGCGCCGTACCACGCCGACATTATCGACTACATGCAAAACAACCAGGGGCTCCGCGTAGAGCTCGTGCGCGAAGTCGCCACCGCCCTTTTCCAATCGCCCGCCTACCACCTTTGCTAAAACAAGGAGCGCGCCATGAACAACCTTCCCCACAACCGCCTGCCGACCACCCGCCGCGAATTTTTAAAGCTCACCGGTTCGGGGCTGGGGTTGCTCGCGTTCAGCAATTACGCGCCACGTTTTCTCACCCAGGCCGCGGCGGCCAATGTGCCCGCGCCGGAAAAAGACAAACGCATTCTCGTGTTGTTGCAACTCGCCGGAGGCAATGACGGGCTGAACACCGTCATACCGTACACCGACGACCGCTACCATACCTTGCGCCCGCGTTTGGGCATCAAGGATGTTTCCACACTGCACAAACTCGACGACCATGTGGCGCTGGCCCCACCGTGTGGAGCGATTGCCGACCTCGCCAGCCAGGGAAAATTCGCCGTGCTGCAAAATGTTGGTTACCCGAACCCCAACCGCAGCCACTTCCGCTCGAGCGAAATTTGGGAGACGGCCAGCGATGCGGAAACTTTTCTTGCCGACGGCTGGGTGGGCCGCTACTTGGATAATTGTTGCGGCGGCACGCCGGCGGAAGACCCCAAGGCCGACCCGGTGGCGGTGCATTCCACCACCACCTTGCCGCAGACGTTTTTTGCGCAGCAGCCGCAAAATATTTTCAGCGTGGGCGGCAATTCCCGCCCCAACCAGCGCGCCCGCAAGCGGACCGACGGCGCGGAGTACAAGCCGCTGTTGGATGAATTTGCCACCATCGCTCCGGCAGGCGAAACGGGAAATTTCCTCAGCCACACGCTGATGGACGCACTCGTGACCGAAAAGCGCGTGCAGGAGGTGCTCAATGCGTACAAACCCTTGGCGACCTATCCCAATAGCGCATTGGCGCAATCGCTGCAACGCGTGGTGGCGCTCGTCGCCGCAGGGTTGGAGACCCGGGTG
>DATHOB010000029.1:0-5406 GCA_035485355.1 Opitutales bacterium
ACCGGGCAAAAATCCGTTGTAGCCCGCAGCCACCACCCGGTTCTTATGCTCACCCGCCGAAACCAGCACACAGCCCACATGCAACCGCTCGCACGAGGAACGCGACGAAATCAGCAACGCCATCGCCATAAAATACTCATCCCATGACGGCCGCCCGCCCGGCAATTGCGTCACGATTTCCCGCACCTGGGCCAAAAATCCTTCGCCCACCGGCGGCGTCCCCGGCAAGACCAACCCTGCCGATTCCGCCGCGGCGGTCATGGTTGTCGGGTGCGTTGGGTTCACGCTTGCTATCATGGGCTTCGTCTTATCGGGCCGCAATCCGAAAACTTCCAACAAGTTGCCTTTGCTGAGCTGGATATCACGGATGATTTTCCTCCGCATCATTCCTCTTTAACCATCCTATCCGAGACATCCGTGGTCAAAAAACTCAGAGATTAAAACTCTCACCGCACGAGCAACTGCCCTTGGCATTGGGATTTGAGAACTTGAACCCCCCGCCAATCATGTTCGTCGAATAATCCAGCGACGAACCCTTGAGGTAAAGCGCGCTCTTCGTATCCACCAAGACTTGCGCGCCCGCCGTGTTGACCAGAATATCGCCACGCTTCGCGTCGGGGGTGAACCGCATCTTGTAGCTTAACCCGTTGCAGCCGCCGCCGGTAATCGCCAACCGCAGAAAGTCGCCTTGCTGGTCGCGCGCGATCAGGCTGCGCACTTTCTCTCCCGCTGCTGGCGTGAGTACAACCAAGCGCTCGTCGCCCACGCGGACGCCCTCGGGAAATGTGATGGTGGATTCGGACATATTGATCACAGCCTATAATCCCGAAATTTGACTGTGTTGTCAACCCGTGCTCGCCAACCGCCGCGCCAGCGCCACCGCGTTTCCAAAACTCTTCCAGCTCGCCTTGCCCTGACCCGCGATTCTGAACGCCGTGCCGTGGTCGGGGCTGGTGCGCACCCACGGCAGCCCGAGCGTGATGTTCACTGACTCGTCGAAATCCACCGTCTTCAGTGGCGCGAGGCCCTGGTCGTGGTAGAGCGCAACTACGACATCAAACTCCCCGCGCAGTTGCCGCCAAAAAACGGTGTCGCCCGGCTCGCATCGCGACAGACCGGGAAAACGCGCGCGCAATTTATCCAGCCACGGATCAATCCGGTCGCGCTCGTCCGTGCCCAAAATGCCGTCTTCGCCCGCGTGGGGATTCAATCCACATACAGCGATGCGTGGACTTTTCGCGCCCAGCTTGCGCGCCAGATGATCCGCCTGCGTCACCGCACGCATCAGGCACACTTCATCCAGCGCGCTCGCGACTTCCATCAACGGAATATGCCACGTCGCCAGCACGATGCGCAGTTTTCCTCCGGCAAACGCCATCGTCGGCGCACCGCTCCACCGCGCCGCGAAAAATTCCGTCTGCCCAGGAAAAGTGAAGCCCGCTTTTTGCATCCAGCTTTTCGATACCGGCCCAGTGATTACTGCGGAAAATTCGCCCGCACGACAGCCGATCGCCGCTGTTTCGAGCGCCGCCAGCGCCATGGCCGCGCCTTCGACCGTAGGCTTTCCCGGCTCACCCAATTCCTGGCCGACCACCTTGCCAGCGACTCCCAACGTTTCCAGCCATTTCCGTGGCCCAATCGGCACCACGTTCGCCGCTTCCGCCGGATTCGCCCTTAGCCACCCCGCGATAATCTCCGGCCCGACGCCCGCTGGGTCGCCGCAGGTCAACGCAAGCGGAAGGGAATGTGATGCAGGCATCGGTTA
The DNA here is from genome assembly GCA_035485355.1 of Opitutales bacterium. GTDB lineage: Bacteria > Verrucomicrobiota > Verrucomicrobiia > Opitutales > JABDGR01 > JABDGR01. The sequence goes on from DATHOB010000029.1 coordinate 1,766, forward strand.
CTCCAAATCGGATTCAACATTACCAATTTTCACCGGTCGCAAAAATCCGCGCTTACCACTGGCAAAAAACGCGAGAAATTTCCTCCCCGCCTCGGTTTTCGCCAGGTGCGTGGCGGCCACGGCATTCTTGCGCGGCGCGCCACCCTGATACACGGTGCCGTAAAGCAGTTTCAATTCCTTGATCGTCGCCGCATCGCATCCGCGGCGTTTCAAGCCGACAAGGTTGAACCCATGCAATTCATTGCGCTCGGTCGCCAGCGTGTAGGGCGGAATGTCCAGCCCGATGCGCGCATTGCCACTGACCATCGCGCCTTCGCCGATGCGGATGAATTGATGAAACACCGTCCCGCCGCTGAGAAAACTTCCCTCGCCAACTTCAATATGCCCGGCCAACAACGCACAGTTCGCCATGACGACCTTCGCGCCCACCCGGCAATCGTGCCCGACATGGCTGCTCACCATCAGCAATACCTCCGCGCCAATTTCGGTAAACCCACCCGGCTTCGTCGCGCGGTGCACCGTCGCGCCCTCGCGCAGCACTGCGCCATCACCAATGCGCACCCCGCTCGGCGTCGCCGGATCGAACTTGAAATCCTGCGGATCGCCGCCCACCACGGCAAAGCTGTCCACCTTCACTTTGCATCCGAGTATCGACCCGCGCCGGACAATCGCGTGCGCGGCCAGCACGCTACCTTCGCCAATTTCCACGCCCTCTTCGACAATGGCGAACGGCCCGACGCTCACGTTCGCGCCGAGTTTTGCAGTGGGGTGAATGATGGCGGTGGGATGGATCATCAAGAGTGGTTTTGACAGAATTGACAGAATTTACAAAATTTATTGCAGAAAATAACTCCGTTAATTTTGTTAATTCTGTCTCAAGAAAAATTCTTCGTTTACCGTCGCGCACGCGCATAGCGCTCGGTCTCAAACAATTCGCCCTGCGGAGATTTGACCATGTCGTAAATTTTCAACAGGCGGATCATTTGCAGCATATCCGATTTTTGGTAGCTCAAGTTGGTTTCGACGTGGTGCAGCAGGTTTTCGAGAATGGACGGAAACGTCAGAATGGCATCCACTCCGTTCTCCTGCAACTGTTTGATGCTTTCACTTCGCAGCGGGTCGTTTGCGGGCAGGCTGGGCAGCACCAGCACCCGCATTAGCCCCTCCTTGTTCGCCTCGGTTTCCACCGCCGCGTCCTCATAGCCGCTGAAAAACTCATTCGCCACCTCGATCACTTCCTTGCGCAGAAAATCATGGATCTTCGAGCCGCTCTTGAGCATCGAAGGCGTCAACCGCGACGTGTGCCAACCCATCACCGCGACAATCGCGCGGCGGATTAGCGGCAAATCATTCGCAAATAATTGAAAACCCGGCTTGTTCTCCGAGGGCTTCCATGCGGGGTTTTGCACGAGCAGGTCAATCTCCTCCACGTCGCGTTTGCGGCGTGAATGCACCTGGTATTTATTGAGCTGCCGGACGAGAAAGCCGTTCAGCTCAAAATACTCGCGCACCAGGTTTTCGTCGAAGCCAGCCATGGAAATATTTTGAAAATTCAAAGTTTAGCTCGCGCCAGCCTTGCGCCAGAGGTCGCGGACAATTTTCTCCGGCACGTTGTCCACGGTTTCGGCCTGGCCGATGGCGTGCAACACGACAAACCGCAGCTTCCCGCTCCGTACTTTTTTGTCGAGCTTCATCGCCGCCAGCAATTTTTCCACCGATAATTTTTTGCGCAGGCGCACCGGTAACTGGCACGCATGGACCACCTGCTCAATGCGCGCGACATCACCCGCGGGTAAATGGCCCAGCTTGTGGGACAACTTGGCCGCCAGCACCAAGCCGACGCCGACTGCCTCGCCATGCAGGTATTCGCCATACCCGGCCACATTCTCAATGGCGTGCGCAAAGGTATGCCCGAGGTTGAGCAGCGCCCGCCCGCCATTAGGGCGCGTCTCGCGCTCATCATTGCCGACGATGCCCGCTTTGATCGCGCAACACTCGCAAATGAGCGAGGGCAGCCCCGGATGATCCCAGTTCATGGCTGGCGTGCGCTCAATTTGATGGAACAAATCCGCATCGGCGAGCAGACCGTATTTAATCACCTCGGCCAAACCTGCGGAAAATTCCCTTTGGGGCAGCGTGCGCAAAAACGCCGTGTCCACAATTACCGCCTGCGGTTGCCAGAACGATCCGGCCAGGTTTTTCCCCGCGCGCAAATTGATGCCCGTCTTGCCGCCGACGGAGCTATCCACCATCGCCAGCAATGTCGTGGGCACTTGGTAAAGCGTTATTCCGCGCAAATACGTCGCCGCGGCAAATCCCGCTAAATCCCCAATTACTCCGCCGCCGATGGCAAACACTGCGCTCTTGCGGTCCAGCCCCTGCGCCGCCATCCAGTCGTAAACCTTTCCCAGTTGCGCGAGCGATTTCGTGCGCTCGCCGCCGCGTAGCAATAGCGGCTTTTCGCCCATGGCGAGCACACGCTTGAGCATCTCCGGCTGCTTCTTCGCCACCGCTTGATCGGCAATGACGGCCACCTTCCGCCCATCCGCCCGCAGCCGCGCGGTCACCTCGCCAAAAATATCCCACAAGTCAGTCCCGATATAAATCGGATAGCTCCGCTCCGCGAGTTCGACTTGAAGGATTTCCGTCATGGTCGTAAGGGAAAGATTATTATCCATTGTCGCCCCGCTTGGAAAGAGCGAAAGGGAACGGCGGCTATCCACCCTTGACCCCGCCCCCGCCGCGTGCGATGATTCCCCTTCGGCCTAACGCCGTCAGCCATGTTGCTGGTAATAGATAATTTCGACTCATTCACATACAACCTCGTCCAGTTCTACGGGCAGCTCGGGGTCGAGCAGCGCGTGTTTAGAAACAACGCCATCACCCCGGCCGAGGCCCTTGCGCTCAACCCCGACCGCGTCCTCTTGTCTCCCGGCCCGTGCTCTCCCAGTGAAGCTGGCGTCACGCTCGACATCATTGGCGCCTTCGCCGGCAAGAAACCCATTTTCGGTGTCTGTCTCGGCCACCAGGCAGTCGGCCAGTATTTCGGCGGCAATGTCGTCCGTGCGGGTCGCTTGATGCACGGCAAAGTCTCCCCCATCCTCCACCACAACACCGACGTGTTCCACGGCATGCTGAACCCCTTTCCCGCCACACGCTACCACTCCCTCCTCGTCGAACGCGCCACTCTGCCCGACTGCCTCGAAGTCACCGCCGACACCGCCGAGGGCGAAATCATGGGCCTGCGCCATAAAACGCTCCCCATCTACGGCGTGCAATTCCACCCCGAATCCTTCGCCACCGCCGACGGCATCCAAATTCTGAAAAACTTTCTCGAACTGTGAATGTCGCAGTGCCGGATGACGCTTTTTTTGACAGAATTAACAAAATTTACAAAAAATGATTTTGGTTCCCCTCGGAAATAATTTTTACGCTTTAATTCCGCCCATGAATTGTCCGAAATGCAACCACGAGGATTCCAAGGTGCTCGACACGCGCACCGGGCGGGAGAACCGTTCCATCCGCCGCCGCCGCCAGTGCCTCGCCTGCGGGCATCGCTTCACCACGCTGGAGGAAACCGTGCGCGAGGGCTTTTTGGTGATTAAGAAAGACGGCCGCCGCGAAGACTTCGACCACGCCAA
>DATHOB010000030.1:0-6314 GCA_035485355.1 Opitutales bacterium
CTTCCATCATAGCGGGCTGAATTATTTGCAACGCGCCGGATTGGTCGAGCCGCTCGCAAAAGCCGGGCAGTTGCGCATTGTCGTGGCGACGACCGGTTTGGCGGCGGGCATCAATTTTTCGATGCGTTCGGTGATTGTGACGGATCGCGAGTATGTCACCGCCGGTGGTCCACGCCTGGTGCGGCCCGATGAGCTATTGCAAATGTTTGGCCGCGCGGGAAGACGTGGCCTGGACGAAAAAGGCTATGTCCTCGTCGCCCCAGGTAAACCGCGCCTCGCGGAAGGGCGCCCGCTGTTGCTCAAACGCCCCAATCCGCTCGATTGGCCGAGTTTCCTGGCGTTCATGCACGAAGCGGTGAAGAAGGGCCACTCCCCCGCCCTCGCCGCCGCCGGTTTGGCGAAGCGGTTGTTCACCGAACACACGCCCGAATTAGGCATGGAAAAATTTCTGCAAAATACTCCGGCATCGTTCACCGTCACCGGGGCGACGCCCAAACTAGTCCCCGGGCCAGCCAACACCGAAACATCTTCCGCGCAAAAAATCGTCGAAATGCTCAATTCCGCCGGGCAATGGGAACGCCGCCGCCCGCCGGTAAAAGTCAAACTCGGAACCGCGCTGGCCTACGAGGAGGGCGAATGGAAACCCGCGCTGAAATTCCCCCAGGCATTGGCGAGCGTGGACTTGGGCAATTTGTGCCGGCTGGGGGGCGATGATGCGAGCTATGGCCGGCAGGTGGCGCTCGCCGTGTTCCCCAAGGAAAGCGGCCAGGGAAAAATAACTTTGGTGAAATGGATTCACAAAAGCCTGTGCCACCATTGGCGGCAGACGCGCCCGAAAGCGCCGCCTCCCCCGCGCCATTGGGAACTCGCGGATTTGGAAAAGCAGCTAGTGCCGCTCCTGCCGCTTTTTACCAGTGGCGGGCGGTTGAATGAAATGATTGAGCGCAATGGCCTTATCAGCGCGCGGCTGGATTACTCGCAGGCCGATGTATTTGCGCGGGTGGATTCGCTGGGCCGTCCGTTGCTCAATCCGCCCCGCCGTGAAGTCGAGCCCCCCGCGGGTGATTTCGCCGAGCTGGCCGGGATGAAGGCGACTTTGACCGAGGCGAGCATCGCCGAAACGTGGTTTCGCCTCGGCTTGATTGACGCCCGCGCCCAACCCACCCGCCGGGGAATCATTTTTAGCTTCTTCAACCACGGCGAAGGTCTGGCGATTGCCGCCGCCCTGGAGGATGATAAATACGAAGTGGCGGAAATCGCCCGCGACCTGGCCAATCTGCGCGCGGGCCATCGCTTTGAGTCCGCGGGCCACGCGCGCGGCAAACTTGGCAGCCACTGCCGCCTCGCATATCAAGGGATGACATGCGCGGGATACCTCGATCGCGGTGTGCCCATGGAATACGGCGAAGGCGCGGCGGAGGTTATCCAACGCGTGCGCGCGAATCCGGCGACGTTGCAGCATTTCATCAACGACACGCTGCGGCCCGGCGACATAGAACGCGCGTATCTGGAATGGCGCAGCTTGCTCAACCACGTCAGCCATGCGCCGGATTATGAATGGCCCCGCTGGCGGGCGCTGCGCCAAGCCGCGGCGGAGCAATTGGCCAAACTCGGCCCGCCGACCCGCCTCGTCGCCCCGCCGCCGCTCGCACCCGAACAACGCGTGCGTTATAGTTGTCGGTTGAAATTTTGAGTTAATTCACCGCAAAGGAACGAGGGGCGCAAAGATTTTAATCCACGAATGGACACGAATTTTCCCGAAGCAGCACTTTTGCTGCATTTATTCGTGTCCATTCGTGGATAAATTTTTACTCTTCCCGCTTCTCCTTAAAATAGGCTTTGAGCAGCGCGTGGCATTCGGGGGCTAAGACTCCCTGACGGACTTTGAGGTGATGATTCAGTTTGGGCAATTCATGCACCGCCGCCGCGCCGCCGAGGCAACCCATCTTCGGGTCGGGAACGCCGTAAATCACTTCACCCAGCCGCGCCATGATGGACGCGCCGGAGCACATCGGGCAGGGTTCCTTCGTCACAAACAAGCGCGCGCCGTTGAGCCGCCAGTCGCCAATGGCCTTGGCCGCTTGCGTCAGCGCGAGGATTTCCGCGTGAGCGGTGGGGTCACCGGAATTTTCGACCAAATTGTGCGCTTGGGCGATGACTTCGCCGCCGATTTCGATGACCGCGCCGATGGGCGTCTCGTCCACGCGCCAAGCCTCGATGGCCTGGTTGTAGGCCAGCTTCATGAAGTACTCGTCATCCTGTGTCAGCAACGACGGGTGGAGCTTTTCAAACGGGCAAATCCGCGCGGGGAGGCGAAGGGCGCTCATGCCGCCATTGGGGCAGGAAAGCCGCCGGGGGTCAATTCCCCGCTTGACGGGAGGGGGTGGGCGCGGGCATCGTGGTTACTGGCGTTTCCAACCGCCTGCTGCTCCCCTTTACCACCGTATGCTCGATAATCCCAAAGAGGCCGCCATCGAAGTCGAAGGCAAGATCGTCACCGTGCTGCCCGGCACCATGTTTCGCGTCGAACTGCCCAACGGGCACCAAGTGCTCGCGCACATTTCCGGCAAATTGCGCAAGAATTTCATCAAAATCACCGTCGGCGACATGGTGAAGATGGAGATGAGCCCCTACGATTTGAACAAGGCGCGCATCACCTACCGCCTGCGCAACGCCACCGCGACCCGCAGCGGGCCGCCCTCGCGCAACTTTGGCCAGCGCCGCCACTAAATATTTTCCGCGGTGTTTTTATTGGGCGCGGGCAAGCGCAACGCCAACCAGACGGGTATCAAAAGCGCCACCGCGCCCGCGGCATAGGAAATTTTCGCCCCGGCCCAGAAATAGATCAGAGAGAAAAACAATGGGCCAATTGCGCGCCCCAGCGCCTGCGCCGCCCGTGCCGAGCCGATGTGCCGCCCTTGCGATTTCGCATCGCTATACAAGGACACCAACGCGGGCAGAAAAACGGAAGTCAATGCGGCGCTGACTGCAAATACCCCGAGCCCGACATAGAAATACCGCAAACGCGGCGCGAAACCCAAAATCAGAAAGCCCGCGATGCCACAAGCCAACCCAAAGACCGCCGCCTTGCGCTCCCCCAGCCGCTGAATGCCTTTGCCGCGCATGCCGCCTTGCACGAAGACCATCACCAAGCCCATAAACACAAAAATCTTCACCATGTCGCGGGGGGAGTAACCAAAACGCTCGGCGGCCAGAAACGTCAGCGTGAATTCCATTCCGCTAAAGGCGATGGTGTAGAACAGATTCACAAAATTGGCGCGGAGAATCGCCGGATGGTCGAAGCAAAAAATCGCGGCCACGCGTTCGCCCACCGTCGGGCTTCTTTGTTCGTCGGGCATGCGGCTGGAACGCCTTTCTTCCGGCAATGTTTCCGGGAATCGCGTCAGCACCCAAAAATAGTTTATCACGGCCAGCGCGAAGGACGCTAACGCACAGGCGGAAAACGGATTGAGGCCATAGGCCACACCGGCGGGATAATGCGCCGCCAAGTCGATCATTGAAAGCGAGCCGCCCAGCGCCGGGCCAAGGATGAAACCCAAGCCGAAGGCAATACCGACCATGGCCATGCCGCGCGCGCGTTTCTCCGGCGTCGTCACGTCTGCTATCGCCGCGGTGCCGACGGAAACATTGCCCGCCATGATGCCGCCCAACCCGCGCGCCACCAAAAGCATCCAGAATTGCCCGGCAAAAATCCACAGCAGGTAACTCAATGCCGTGCCCGCGACTGTGCCGAGCAATACCTTGCGCCGGCCCAGTTTGTCCGACAAACGGCCCCAAAACGGCGAAAAGAAAAACTGCAGCACCGAGTAAAGCGACCCCAGCAAACCGGCAAATAAAACCTCCACGGAAAATTGCGATGTGCCCGAAAGGTGTTGCAGCCATTGCACGGTGTCGGCCATCCAACCCGTCTGCCCGGCGGTGGGCAGGTAATATTTCAACATCGCCGGGAATAGCGGAAAGATGATCGAAAAACCGACCAGATCCAAAAATATGGTCAGAAATATGATGCCGACCGGCGAGCGCGGGGCGCGGGCGGGCGTGGCGGAGGCTGCTTGTGCGGTTGCCATGAAGCAAACAGTTCACTAATAACTTCGGTTTTCGACAACACTATTCCCACCTTGCCGCGTTCCACCACCACCCTCGTGCTTGCCACGCGCCGCAGCCCGCTCGCGCTGCGGCAGGCGGAAATGACCCGCACCGCGCTGGCCGCAATGCCCGGCGCATGGTGGAAAAAAATCGAATTGCTCGAATTGAGCACCACGGGCGACAACCGGCGCGATTGGTCTTTGGCGCAAACCGGCGGTAAAGGATTATTCACCCGCGAGCTGGAAGATGCGCTCTTGGAAGGCCGCGCACACCTCGCCGTGCATAGCTCCAAAGATTTGCCCACTACGCTACCCGAGGGTTTAACCCTCGCCGGATTTTTACCCCGCGCCGACCCGCGTGACATGCTCGTCCGTCGGGAGGAAATAAAAATCCCTCAACGTGTTGCCACGGGCAGCCCGCGCCGCCGCGCGCAAGCGCAAGCCTGGTGGCCCGACGTGGAGTGGACGGAAATTCGCGGCAACCTCGACACCCGCTTGAAAAAAATCGCCCAAGGCGAAGCTGACGCCACCTTTCTGGCTGCGGCGGGTCTGGATCGCCTGGGCATCAAAACTTTTCTCGGATTGGTTTTTGAAAAATTGTCCATCGAAAAAATGATTCCCGCCGCCGGACAAGGCGCGATCGCGCTGGAATGCCGCGCTGAAGATGCGGCGCAATATGCTCCGGCGCTTTGCGCCAAAACCGCGCGCGCAGTTTTCGTTGAGCGCGCCGCATTGGCCGCGCTGGGCGGCGGCTGCCAGTTGTCCTCGGCGGTACATTTGGCGGGTAACAAACTGCACGTGTACCACGAGCCCAAAGGCCGAGCAGTTTTTGCCGTTAAAAATAAGTCGGTGGAGGAAGCGACCGCCGCCGCGGTGGCCGCCGTTCAGGCTTGGCTGAAATCAAAATAATTTTCCCATGGACATCCCCGATACCGAAGCCGTGCGCCAATGGCTGATGCACTTTCAAGCGTCCGTCATCGCCGCATTGCAAGCAGTGGATGCCAAGGCCAACTTCGGCTCGGACAAGTGGGAACGACCGGGAGGTAGCGGGGGCGGCATCTCGCGCGCATGCGCCAATGGACTGGTTTTGGAAAAGGCCGGGGTCAATTTTTCCAACGTGCAGGGGACTGCGCTGCCATCTTCGGCCACAGCACGTCGTCCGGAACTTGCCGGTCGTCCGTTTCAAGCCATGGGCGTTTCGCTGGTGATTCATCCGCTCAATCCCTATTGCCCCACTTCTCACGCCAATATTCGTTTCATGTCGGTGGGCGGAGCAGGCGAACCGGCGTGGTGGTTCGGTGGCGGCTTCGATTTGACGCCGTATTATGCATTCGATGAAGACGTCATCGCCTGGCATCGCGCGGCGGAAGCGGCTTGCGCGCCATTTGGCCGGCATCTCTATCCTCAATGCAAAGAGGAGTGCGACCGCTATTTTTATTTGCCGCATCGGCAGGAGACCCGCGGTGTTGGCGGATTGTTTTTCGATGATTTCAACGAAGGCGGTTTTGGAAACGCGTTTGGTTTTGCGCGCAGTGTAGGTGAAGCCTTTGCGCCCGCTCACACCGCGATTTTGCGCCGACGCCGCGATACTCCGTATGGCGAACGCGAACGGCAATTTCAACTTTACCGCCGTGGCCGCTATGTCGAATTCAACCTGCTTTACGACCGCGGCACGCTCTTTGGCCTGCAATCGGGTGGGCGCACGGAATCCATTTTGATGTCGTTGCCACCGCTGGTGCGGTGGGAGTATAATCACCAAGTGGAACCCGGCAGCCCCGAAGCGCGCTTGACGGAAAAATACCTGAAACCCAATAACTGGCTGGGCGAACCCGCTTGAGCATGACTTCCCGCGAACGATTCCTCGCCGCCTGCGCGCACACACCCGCCGACCGCCGACCCGTCTGGCTCATGCGCCAGGCCGGGCGCTACCTGCCCGAATACCGCGCGCTGAAGCAAAAACACAGTTTTGTCGAAATGGTGCGCACCCCGACGCTCGCCGCGGAAGTCACCCTCCAGCCCTTGCGGCGTTTTCCGCTCGATGCGGCGATAATTTTTAGCGACATCCTCATCGTGCCGGAGGCCATGGGCCAACCGTATCGCTTTAAGGAGGAAGGCGGCATTGCGATGGAATACACGCTCGATTCAGCGGATAAAATCGCGCAGTTAGATGAAAACCATGTCGCCGAAAACTTAAACTATCTGGGCGAC
>DATHOB010000031.1:0-8077 GCA_035485355.1 Opitutales bacterium
AGCAGATGGCGCGCGTTTGAGCCAGTTGGACACCGGATCATCGGCTTTGGCGACAAAGACTGGATACTTCGGTGGCGGGCCACCCGCACCACGGCCACCACCACGCCGTCCGCCCGTAGCACTTCCATTGGCTGCCGCGGGAGCAGCGCCCCCCGCCGCCGCGCCACCGGCTCCGCCGCCGACGCTGTTGGCGACCGCCAAAGTTGCGGCGGCATTCGGGCGCGCGTTGGCTGAACCATAATCTGCCGCAAGCACATACGGGCCCCATTTCAGTGCGACTCGGTTCGCGTTGTCCGGCAGCGGTTCTTTGTAAAGTGCTTTGGGCAATGTAACCGTGACCGTATCGCCAGCTTTCCAGACGCGTTTGATTTCTCCATAAGCACCCGCTTGGGGCAGTTCCTGAATGGATGTGCCGTTAACGTTTATGGCAAAGCCATCCCCGGCCCAGAGCGGACGCCGCATTGCGAGGGTGAATGCCTTGGCCGTGCTCGCGGTGAATTTTAGCGTCGCCATGTCCACATCGTCGGTGACCACGGAGGTTTCGAATGCTACGCCTTGCTCGCTCCATTGCGCGGTGGAAGGCGTGTAGATATTCACCCAGAGTTTATCCGCCGCAGTATAATAGAGGCCGAGTGCGTGCAGCGCGTGGTTTTCCATCCCGGTGCCCTGGCAGCAGGTCATCGGGTTGTTGCGCTGGTATTCATGAGTCATACCTTTGCCGACCGGCACCATGTAACAGACGGTACCGTCGTTGAAATTAATTGAGGCGAGGACGTGGTTGAATAGCGCTCGCTCGTGGAATTCGGCGAATTTGTTGTCGGGGTTGAGCGCGAAGAGCAGGCGCGTAATCTTCACCATGTTGTAAACATTGCAAGATTCGCAAGTGCGCGTGTCGCCGTTGGCCTTGATGGTGCCGTCCACTTGGCCGCTGAGCTTGTCCGCCGGGCCGAAGGCCTCGTCGTAACCGTGGCCGCCGGTGGCGAAAGTGTGGTGATTGACGACGGCTTCCCAGAAAAACTTGGCGGCATCGCCGTCCGGCGCGTTGCCGGCATAAATGTAGCGTGCGAGTTCGCCGAGTAGCTTCGGAACATTGGTGTTGCCGTGTTTGCCGTTGAGGATGTCCCGGCCTTGAGCGAGCGGATTCACGATATAATCGTGGTGAAAACGTTGCGAGAGTGTGAGCCAACGCGAGTCGCCGGTGTCGGCATACAGATCGGCGAGGGATTCGTTGATGCCACCAAATTCGATGGTCATCATGAGTTGGAGTTGCTGTGGGCTAAGGTTGCCGACGATGCTTTCAATCCAGGCGGCGTGTTTGGCGGCGACATCGATGGCGGTGCGATTACCCGTCTGGCGGTAGGCATCGCGCAGCCCGGCCATGAGCTTGTGCTGCACATACCAGGGCGACCACATTCCATTGAGGTCGAAGCCGCCGGTGGCCGGGTTGGTAATGGCTCGGCCCCCGGCGTTGATGTTGCCCTGGGCAATTTGTTGGAAAAGAATTTTGCCGTCAACCGGGCCGCCGCCAGTGCCACGCGGCGGATTACCCATCAGCGCGCCGATATAGCCGTCACCCTGTGCGTCCTGCACTTCCTTGTATTCATTCACCAAATAATTCGCCCGGTCTTTGAACTGTGCATCACCAGTTGCCGAATACATGTAACTGACGGCGGAGAGATAGTGGCCGGCAATATGCCCGGTAAGCTGCCGTCCCGGGCCTTCCCAGCCGCCATAGCCATCAGATGCCCTGGGGGTGAGGCCGGCGCGCTCGCGAAAATGAAACATAACGCGATCCATGTCGATTTTCAGCAAATCTTGCGCGCCAAGCGCTTGTGCCTTTTGGAGTGGCCCGCCGGTCAGGCGCACCGCCGTGAGCGGCAATGGCGTGCAGGCAAAGGGGATGGCGTTTTTTAGCGAATTGCGCGACGCGCTGGTCGAGCGATCAGGCGAGACGGCGCAGCCCGTAAGGTTAGCCAGCAACAGCGCGGCAGCGGCGGAAAAACTGGTGATTAGAAATTCGCGCCGCCCGCAGCAAGGGCAAAAATCGCGAGTGGGGGTAGGGGAGGTGGGGCGCATGGGGTATAAGAAAGGATGAAGTGTGGACGTGAGAGTGTGAAGTACAAAGTTGTGACCCCTTGCGCGGCGAAGTGTCACCAGCACAAACTTGGCCGGTCAAATCTCACACAAACATCTCACTACCCCCTAGATCAGCCCCAACTGCATCTTGCCCTCTTCCGAAATTCTTTCCTGCGACCAGGGCGGATCCCACATGATTTCGACTTTGGCTTCGCTCACTCCGGGGACGGCAGCGAGGCGCCCGCGGGCATCCTCGGCAATCGCCGGGCCCATGCCGCAGCCGGGCGCGGTCAGGGTCATTTGCACATCCACGCCATAGCGGTTGTCGCCGAGTTCTTTGATTTGCAAATTATAGATGAGGCCGAGATCCACGATGTTGACCGGAATTTCCGGATCAAAAACGGTTTTCAATGCCTCCCACAACAATGGTTCGGCGGGGACGCCAGTGGTGGAGGGCGCGCCGGAGCTTCCTTCGGCGACGTTTGTGCCAGGTTTTTCCTCACCCAAGGCATCGGCATCCGCGCCCACGATACGGAACATGCCATAATCGCAAACAACGGTGAAGTTACCGCCGAGTCGGTGTGTGATGGTCACCCGCGTGCCAGCGGGAAGGTTGACGGAGTCGCCCGCGGGTACAAGCGTCGCGGTGACATCGCGGGTCAGGCTGCGTTCGCTAGGAGTCATGGGTTTGCGGTAGTTGAACATGGAAGAATCTTATCCACGAATAGACACGAATAAAAAAGAGTTGTTCATATGCGGCAAATATTCGGATCCATTGGTGGATGAAATTAATTCCCAAATTTCTCTCGCGCCAGTTTGCGCAAAAGCTCCGCGAGTGCTTCGTTCTCCACTTTTTGAATTATTTCCTCAAAGAAACCGAAAACAAGGAGCTGATAAGCTACATTCTTCGGCACACCGCGCGAACGGAGGTAAAATAATTCCTCGGGATCGAGGCGGCTGGTCGTCGCCCCATGAGTGCAGCGGACGTTTTGGTTTTGGATTTCCAGCCCGGGTAGCGAATCGGCTTCGGCGGTAGGATTAAGCAGGAGGTTGCGGTTTTGCTGGTAGGCGTCGGTTTCCTCCGCGTTCGGTTCGACGCGGATCATCCCGGCGAAAATCGTGCGGGAGTCGTTTAGCAGCGCATTTTTGAAGAGCAGATTGGATTTCGCGCGCGGCGCGGCGTGGTCTTGGAAGGTGCGTTGATCGAATTCCTGTGTGCCGCTGGCGATGGTCAGCGCGTCCAGTTCAAGATTGGCGCCGGCGCCATTAAGTTTCGAGTAGCTTTCATAGCGGGCGCGTTGCGCGACGAGGTGCACGGAGAGATTTTTCACATCCGCCTCGCGACCACATACCGTTGTGTCGCATTGGTAGGATAGCGCGCGGGCGTGCAAATTCTGCACGCTATTACGAAACACTTTCGCGCCAGACCCGGCGATGATGGTCGCCGCGCCGGCAATCCAGGCGGAATCATTGTTTACCGCCGAGCCGTAATAATCCAGAAAGTTGATTTTCGAATTCGCACCGGCGACAATGAGGGTGTGCGGAAACAAGGTTGCACCGGGCGAAACCGTCCAATGGGCCGCAAAAAAGGTTTCCGGGATTTCGACATTGTCCGGCACGTACAGAAATGCGCCCGAGCGCGAGTAAGCTTGGTGCAGCGCGAGGAACTTGCCGCCACCCAGTGCGTGGTCGCTGCGGAATAAATGTTCGCGCAATAATTCCGGATGTTTGGCAATTGCCTCGGACAAAGGCAGGAAAATCACCCCTTTGCGCGCCAAGTCAGCAGAGTGAGAGGAATGGCCGACTAATTGGTCGTCCGCAAAAGTCAGGCGACCGGCGATTTGCGTTGAATTAGCTCCAATTCCTAGATCGGGTAATTGTCCAGTATAGGATGACTCAACGCGATTAGCACCACCGAGCGTCCAGCCTTTGTGTCCAGAAAAACGCCAACGCTCATCGCTCTTGCCGACGGTGATGCCGGTTGCGGAAATCAGTCCATCGCGATTGGCAATGGCCCAGGCGTCACGACGCAATTGCTCCAGCCAGATTGGCTCGCGCGCCGTGGCCAGTGCCGCGGCAAAGGTGGCTTCCAGCGCGGGTGAGGCAGACGTGGAGGCAGCGGCAGAGTTGAGAGGGATTTCCTCGGTAGCGGCGGAAGAAGGCATGCGGAAAAAAGTGGAGTGTGTATGTGGGACTTGGGACAGCGTGAAAGAAGGAGTGTCGAATTTACCCGACACCCACACCGATTCACACTCAGCCGACGCTGCCTTCCATCTCGAGTTCAATCAGGCGCTTGAGCTCGACGCTATATTCCATCGGGAATTCGCGGACGAGGTCGTTGATGAAGCCGTTGACGGAGAGGCTCATGGCGGCAGCTTCGCTAAGACCGCGGCTGCGCATGTAGAATATTTGCTCGGCGCTGACTTTCGAGACACTGGCCTCGTGTTGCACGGAGTTACCCTCGCCGCGCACGGTAATGGCGGGGTAGGTGTCGGTGCGCGAGTTGGCGTTGATGAGCAAGGCGTCGCATTCGGTGTTGTTTTTGCAATTCTTCAAGTGCTTCGGAATTTGCACCAAGCCGCGATACGTCGAGCGACCCTTGCCGACGGAAATGGATTTGGCGATGATGTTGGACGAGGTTTCATCTGCGGCGTGAATCATCTTCGCGCCGGTGTCCTGATGCTGGCCGTCGCCCGCGAGCGCGATGGAGAGCACTTCGCCGCGCGCCTTGCGGCCCTTGAGGATGACGCCGGGGTATTTCATCGTCAGCCGCGAGCCGATATTGCAGTCGATCCAGCGGATTTCCGCCTCCTCGTGCGCGAGACCGCGTTTGGTGACGAGGTTGAAGACGTTGTTCGACCAGTTCTGCACGGTGATATACTGGATTTTCGCGCCCTTGAGCGCGACCAGCTCGACTACGGCGGAGTGCAGCGTGGCGGTCTCGAATTTCGGCGCCGTGCAGCCTTCCATATACGTTACTTCCGCGCCCTCGTCGGCGATGATGAGCGTGCGTTCGAACTGGCCGAAGTTTTCCGCATTGATGCGGAAATACGCCTGCAGCGGTTGCTTCACCTTCACGCCCTTGGGCACGTAGATGAACGAGCCGCCGGAGAAGACTGCGCTGTTGAGTGCGGAGAATTTGTTGTCGCTGGTCGGGATGACTTTGCCGAACCACGGGCGGAAAATTTCCGCGTGATCTTTGAGGCCCTCGGTCGGGCCGACGAAAATGACACCGAGCTTGGAAAGTCCTTCCTTCATTCGCGAGTAGGCGGCTTCGCTGTCGAACTGCGCTTCGACTCCAGCCAGGAACTTGCGCTCCTGTTCGGGAATGCCCAGGCGCTCGAAAGTCTTTTTGATGTCGGCGGGAACCTCGTCCCACGTCCGGCTGGGTTTCTGGCCCTGCGAGAGATAGTAGCGTATTTTGGAAAAATCAATCGCCTCCAGGTCTTTGGTGGCCCAGTGCGTCGGCATCGGCTTGGATTCGAATATTTTGAGCGCCTTGTGGCGGAACTCGCGCACCCATGGTTCCTCGCCCTTCACATCGGCGATGTAGTCAATTGTCGCCGGGCGCAGGCCCACTCCGGCGTCGAAGGCATAGTCGGTGTCGTAGCGGAAATTGCCTTTTTCGCGGTCAATCGCGATCTGGTTGGCTGTGGCGGTGTCGGTTTCGATGCTCATGAAATGGTGTTGGGAAAAGGGTGGGAAAAACTATTTCGCTATAGCGGGGGCAAGTTCCTTGCTCACCCAATCGTAGCCCTTGGCTTCGAGTTCGAAGGCGAGTTCCTTGCCGCCGGATTTGACGATGCGCCCATCCCACATGACGTGGACGACGTCGGGCACAATGTAATCGAGCAGACGCTGGTAGTGGGTGATGACGAGTACGCCGAGGTTGGGCCCGCGCATGAGGTTGACGCCTTGGGCGACGATTTTCAGTGCGTCAATATCGAGGCCGGAGTCTGTTTCGTCCATGACGGCGTAAGCAGGTTCGAGCATCATCATCTGCAAAATCTCGCAACGCTTGCGTTCACCGCCGGAAAAGCCTTCGTTCAGACCGCGGGCAGTAAATTTGCGATCCATCTTCAATTGGTCCATCTTTTCGTGGAGCTTTTTGTAAAATTGGGTGGCGACGATCTCCTGGCCTTCGCCGAGGCGGGCCTGCAAAGCGGCGCGCAGGAAGTTGGCGATGGAGACGCCCGGAATTTCGCACGGGTATTGGAAAGCAAGGAACAGGCCGAGGCGCGCCCGGGCATCGGCTTCCAGGCCAAGGATGGGCTGGCCATCGAGGAAAACCTCGCCACCGGTGACGGTGTAGTCCTCATGCCCGGCAAGAGTCTTGGCGAGGGTGCTCTTGCCAGCTCCATTGGGCCCCATGATGGCGTGAACTTCGCCCTTGGGAATGGAGAGAGTGAAATCCTTGAGGATTTGCTTGTCGCCGATGTTGGCGGAGAGATTGCGAATGTCGAGTGAGGGCATGGAATTATTTAGTTTTTGGATTTGGTGGCAGCCGTCTTGCCGTGAAAACTCAGTTCGATATGCTCGGCTTCATAGCCCGCAGGGAGCAATTGCATCAGCCCGGCCATGAAGTCGCTGGGAACCTCAATATCGAATACCCGGCCGCTGACTTGGTCGTGAAAGTGGGCATGTTCTTGCAAATTTGGGCAATAGCGGGAGGGCTCGCGCTCGATGTTGACCTGACGGACGAGACCTGCGCTCACCAAGGTTTCAAGACAGTTATATACTGTAGCCAGGGAAATCGCAGGCATGGTGGAGCGGGCGCGGACGTAAACTTCGTCGGCAGTGGGGTGGTCGCGCTTGTCCAATAGAACTGAAAAGACGTGCTCGCGCTGGCGGGTCGTTCGCTGGCCAGCACGGGTCAATGCCTCGTCGAGGGTGTGCTTTGCCGGAGGGGTAAGTTTCATGGCGGGTGAAAATTTGCTTTGGCGAAGAATCAAAATAATTGGAATGATTCCAAAAATCAATAGAGATTCTGCAATTTCAGTAAGATTTTTGCCAGAAGAACATTTTTCTTCCCAAAGAACTTAAAATCAGGCAAACTACCCTTAATTCGAGCTCAAAGGAGGGTCAGCAGGATGTTAGCAAATAGAGTGTTTTTGAAATGACTGAACATTGGATTACTATACGTTTATGTTATTTTAAGGCGTTTTTTTACTGATTTTGCCCAAAAAATTGAAAAATCGAGGCTTGCAGCCCAAAAATGTCAATTGTAACCTATTTGAAACGGATTGAACGTTTTCACTAGCTCGGCGGTCAATCTACTTGAAATCCAATCATTTCTACCAAAAACACACGTTTTTGCATTTAAAACCCATTTAACACTGTGGACATCAAAGACATAAAGCAACTTATTGATCTGATGAAACGCTATGGACTCACGGAGTTCGAGCTTGAGGAGAAGGATTTCAAAATCCGTCTTCGTCGTGATGGGGAGATTGTCAGTAATGGCAAGCACACCGCTCCGCCGTTTGTGGTTGAGACCCCGCTTGGTTTAGCGACTGGATCACCCAGTGCCGTGGCAGCTCCAGTTGCGGTTGCACCGGTTGCGGGCTCTGCCAATTCCGCCCCGCCTTTCCCGACTTCTCCAGCGCCGACGGGGTCAACGCCACCAGCTTTTGCCACGTCCAATGGTCCGGCGGCGGATGAAGCCGGGGTTCAGATCATCAAATCACCGATGGTTGGCACTTTTTACCGCTCGCCGACGCCCGAAGCCAAACCCTTCGTTGAAGATGGCGCGGCGGTTCAGGCCGACTCCGTGGTTTGCATCATCGAAGCCATGAAGCTGATGAACGAAATCCACGCGGAGATCAAAGGCACGATTATTGCCACTCTCGCCGAAAACGGCAAGCCGGTGGAGTATGGCCAGCCTCTCTTCAAGGTGCGTCTGGGCTAATTCCGCCAGGGGTGCTTAAGCAATCCCCAAGCACAGCTTCAGAAAGGCGGCATGCTACGTTTAGGAAACAAGCAAACCGTTTTTCAACCCCCT
>DATHOB010000032.1:0-2900 GCA_035485355.1 Opitutales bacterium
CTGAACTCCGATTCCTCCATCCGCGCCGTTTTGCTGCGCAGGTAAGTGACGCCCGCAGCCCAAACTTCCTGCCGCTCGACTGGCGCGCAAAGTTGCACGTCGGCCCAATTCAACTTGGGCAGTTCCGCGCGTGCGGCATGCTGCAAAAACGCGACCGGGTCGTCATTTTCCAGCACCGTGGTCAGCTGGGTGATGCCTGCGGGGGTGAGATCGCGCAATTCACCCTCGACGACCAAGCCGAGGTGAATTTGACCGGATTTGCTTTGGAAGCGGCAGAGTTTCATCAGTGAAGTGGTTTAACAGGTGGCAAAATAGATGCCAGCGTTTTGGGCCGGGGGAGCATGAACGCCAGCCCTGCACACGCCATCGTGCCCACGCCGAGCGCAATAAAGGCCACATCGGTGCTCTTGTATTCCTTGCTCATCCAGCCGACGAGCGAAGGCCCCACCGCTCCGCCCAGATTGCCAAAGGCGTTGACCAGTCCAATCGTGAAGCCCAGGACGCTTTTCGGAATGGTTTCGGCAATCAAGGCCCAGAAGGGGCACATGCCTACAAAGGGCGCGGGCACCGCCGAACACAAAAATACATACGAAAGCCAGAAATGATTCCGATAAACAACGCTCAGAATAAGCCCCAGACCGCCAATGAAATAGGCTATCGCAGTATGGCCATGCCGCTCTTTGGTTTTATCCGAATGCCAGGAATTGACCACCATGAGCACGGCCGTCACCGCATAAGGTAACGCGAAGAGCAGCCCATATTGCAAACCGGTGAATCCATACCCCTTGAGCGTGTCGGTAAAAAACGTCATCAAGCCGTACGCGGAACAATTGTGCAGAAAATAAAATACGATCATGACGTAAAGCGACGGCTGCACCAGACGCTTGCGCAGCGGCACCGGTTGGGGCGGCTCGCTCTCGGCGGCTTCCTTGCGCAGAGTTTCCTCCAAGTGGTTCCGCTCTTCCAGAGAAATCCACTTGGCTTCGGAAGGATGATCCCGGATGCAAAACCACCAAACCGGCAACCAGAGGAAAGGCAACGCACCTTCAAGCACAAGGGTGTAGCGCCAGTTCAGCGCATCGAGCAACTTCCCGGTGATGGGCGCCGCCCCGGCCACGGCCAGCGGCTGGCAGAGCAGCCAGAGGGAATTGGCGCGCGCGCGTTCCGCCTTCGGAAACCATTGAGTAAGCAACACTGCAGTGGCCGGGAAAATGGCGCTCTCCGACATGCCGAGTAAAAAGCGCATCACTTCAAATTGACCGACGGAATGCGCCAGCCCGCAACCTACCGCGCTAACTCCCCAAAACAATAGGCACAGACTGATCACTTTGCGCGCACTCCACCGCGAGGCAAAAAACCCTCCCGGCATTTGCAGCAGCATGTATCCGTAAAAGAAAACGCCCACGGCCTCGCCCTTCAGTTTGTCGTCCATCAGCAAATCCGACATCATAGTCGAGATATGCGGATCGAGGCAGAGGGAGACGTTGGTGCGGTCCACATACGCAATCGTGTACATCACCAATGCGATGGGGATGATGCGAATCCAGCGTTTTTGTTCCATGTGCTGCGGGGTAAGGGGTCGCCTTGTCTAACAGGCCCGCTTCGGCGCGTCTAGCGGATTCGCGAAGGATTAGCGACCACGGTGGTTTGCCATTGTTTTTCGGGTTGCGCCTGTTTCAATGGCAGGATGAGCGATTCCGATTCCGCCAACCTCTATGACATCCAAACCAAAGCCAGTGGCCCCGCGGGCAGCCTGCCTCTGACTGGTGATTTTCTGTTAAATCGTCCCAGTGGGGATATTTTTGGCATGAGCCAAAACGCCGCCATGGGCTGGGCCGCAGCGGAAACCGGACGTCCGCAATTTTTGATTCTCAGCACCCAGGGCGGCCTGCGCGCGCCGGATGGCAAGCCCATCGCCCTCGGTTATCATACCGGGCATTGGGAAATCGGCCTGCTCGTGCAAGCCGCAGCGGAAGAATTTCGCCAACTGCAGACCATACCCTTCGCTGGCTATTGCTCCGACCCGTGCGATGGCCGCACCCAGGGCACCGCGGGCATGTTCGACAGCCTACCCTACCGCAATGACGCCGCGATTATTTTTCGCCGCCTCGCCCGGTCGCTGCCTTTGCGCGCGGGTGTGCTTGGCATCGCGACGTGTGACAAGGGACTTCCCGCAATGATGATGGCGCTCGCGGGATTGCGAGATTTGCCGGGGGTCATTGTGCCTGGCGGCGTCACCTTGCCGCCGATTTCCGGTGAAGACGCCGGGGCGACGCAATCACTCGGCACGCGCTACGCATTGGGGTTTGTTTCGTTGATGGAGGCCGCGCAGCTCGGTTGCCGCGCGTGTGCGACTCCCGGGGGCGGCTGCCAATTCCTCGGCACGGCCGCCACTTCGCAAGTGGTCAGCGAAGCCTTGGGGATTTCCGTGCCCCATTCCGCGCTCGCGCCGTCCGGCCAACCGGTGTGGGTGGATGTCTCCCGGCGGTCGGCCCGCGCTTTGCATCACTTGAAAGAGCGCAAGCTCGCCATGCGAGATGTATTGACCGATGGCAGCATCCACAACGCGATGGTGGTGCATGCGGCCTTTGGGGGGTCGACAAACCTGCTCCTGCACATTCCGGCCATTGCGCACGCCGCGGGCTTGAAAATGCCCACCGTCGAAGATTGGAAAACCGTCAACCGCAATGTTCCGCGCATCGTCAGCGTATTGCCCAATGGCCCCGTGCATCATCCGACAGTCCGGGTTTTTCTGGCGGGATGCGTGCCGGAAGTGATGTTGCACTTGCGCCAACTCGGCTTGCTCGACCTGAAAGCGTTGACCGTCACCGGCAAACCGCTGGGTGAAAATCTCGACGAATGGGAAGATTCCGAACGCCGCCGCCGCTTCCGCGAAATTT
>DATHOB010000033.1:0-5587 GCA_035485355.1 Opitutales bacterium
TCGGCGGCCACGATGCCCGCCACTGCGACGATCCCGCCCGCCCGCCCGCGGCTTGACGCCTGGGAACGGCGCCATGCGTGGCACCCGTTTACCCAGCACGCCGAGGCGGCGTTGTACCCGCCGCTGCACATTCAAAGTGGCGAGGGCGTATGGTTATTCGATGACGAAGGTCGGCGCTATTTCGACGGTAATTCCTCGCTCTGGACGAATGTCCACGGCCATCGCGATCCGGATCTAGATGGAGCCTTGCGCGTGCAATTGGATAACATCGCCCATGCGACGTGGCTAGGCCTATCTCATCCGACAGCGGGGGAATTGGCGGCCAAACTCGCGCACATGGCGGGGCCGGGTTTGGAGCGCGTTTTCTTTTCCGACAATGGCTCGTGCGCGGTGGAAGTGGCGCTGAAACTTTCCCGGCAATACTGGCAGCTCGTGGGCCAGCCGGAAAAGCGGGAAATTGTCGGCTTCACTGGCGGCTACCACGGCGACACCCTCGGTGCGATGGCCGCAGGCGGTAATAAAGATTTTCATGGACGATTTGCCGACTGGTTTTTGCCCACGCACCACGTGCCCGCGCCAATTTGCCGCGAACTGGCGGGGAAGGTTTTTTCCTCCGACGCCGAGCCGAGTTTGCGGGCGCTGCGGGAATTGCTGGGAGCGCGCCGCGATAAAATTTCCGCAGTGATTCTCGAACCCTCCGTGCAAGGCGCGGCGGGGATGATGCAACAGCCAGCGGGCTTCGTTGCAGATGTCGCCGCGCTGTGCCGCGAACATGGCGTGCATTTGATTTTGGATGAAGTGTTTGTCGCGTTCGGAAGATTGGGACGAATGCTGGTGGGCCGGAACGAAGGCGTGACGCCGGATTTTCTGTGTCTGGGCAAAGGTCTTGCGGGTGGCTATTTGCCACTGGCGGCAACCTTGACTTCGGATGAAATTCACGCTGCGTTTGGCGGCCCTTTCGAGGAAGGGCGCACTTTTTTCCACGGACATACTTTTACAGCCAATCCCCTCGCCTGCGCAGTGGCGCTGGCGAGCATTGCAAAGTTGGAGCCCTTGGTGGCTGATGGCACTCTGGCGCAGCGCATTAGAGATTTTGGGGATATTTTTGCCAGTTGTGTGCACGGGCAATTGCAGGTGGAGAATGTGCGCCAACGCGGCTTCACCGCCGCATTCGAAATCATTGGAAATAACGCCGTCCCCTACCCCGCCGCCGCACGCGTGGGCCTGCAAGTCTGCCTCGAAGCGCGCAACCGCGGATTGATCCTCCGCCCACTAGGAGACACGCTGCATTTTGTGCCACCACCTTGCAGCGATGAATCCGATTTTCGCTTTCTGTGCGAAACAGCGCGTGCGGTGCTGGATGCCGTGCTCAAACGTCCCGGTGGCCCACCTTTGCGCTTTGCCGATTTCGCAAAAAGTTATGCCCCAAGTACACCTGCCAACTCATTTCCAAAAAATAATCCATAACCAGCAACCCACTACTAAACAACTTAACTCACCATGGCCACCCTATCCCAAATTCGCGAGTGGTACGCACTGCCACTCACCACGCTCATCTTCCGCGCGCAGGCGACGCACCACAAATTTCACGACCCGGCGGGCGTACAGCTTTGCACTTTGCAGAGCATCAAGACCGGTCGCTGCCCGGAAAATTGCGCCTATTGCCCGCAATCCGCGCATCACGAGACCGGTTTGGCCGATGTGCCGTTGATGGACGCGGACGATATCATTACCAAGGCGCGACAGGCGCGCGCAGGCGGTGCGTCGCGTTTTTGCATGGGTGCGGCCTGGCGGGAAGTGCGCGACGGGCCGCAGTTTGATTCCGTGTTGCGCGCGGTTGAGGGCGTGGCGGCGCAGGGTCTCGAAGTCTGCTGCACGCTCGGCATGCTGAACCAGAGCCAGGCGGAAAAACTGAAGGATGCCGGCTGCCGCGTTTACAACCACAACCTCGACACCTCGCGGGAGTATTATCCGAACATCATCACCACGCGCTGCTATGACGACCGGCTGAAGACGCTCGAAAATGTGCGCGCGGCGGGATTGGAGGTTTGCAGCGGCGGAATTTTGGGCATGGGCGAAAGCGTGGACGACCGGCTGAAAATGCTGGCGGAACTGTCCGCGCTCGAACCCCAGCCGGAATCCGTGCCGATCAACGCGCTCGTGCGCGTGGAAGGCACGCCCCTGGCGAAAAAAGATCCGGTGGATGTGATTGAATTTGTGCGCATCATCGCCGTCGCCCGGCTCGCACTGCCGAAATCCATTGTCCGCCTCTCTGCCGGGCGCACGGAAATGAGCGCGGAGACGCAGGCACTGTGCTTCCTCGCCGGGGCCAATTCGATTTTCCTGGGCGAAAAATTGCTGACCACGCCCAACCCCGATGCCGAGGAGGATTTTCAATTGTTAAGCCGCCTGGGCTTGCACGCACTTGACCCGGAGGCCACACGGCAATTGCAAGCGGCAGCGTGCGAACTCGAAAACGCGCGTTAATCCTGTGGTGACGATTCTTATTTCGGGAGCGGGCACCGGCGTGGGCAAAACGCGGGTGACGGGCGCATTTGCGCGGTGGGCGGCGAAGCACGGTCGCACCGTGCAAATCATCAAACCTGTGCAATCCGGCGTGATGCGGGGAGAACCCTCGGACGCCGATGTCGCCGCCAAAATGGCGCGTTTGCCGCCGGATTGCGCGCACACCTTGCGGCGTTATCGTGCGGCGCTGGCGCCGATGGCGGCGGCAAAAATGGAGCGCCAGACCTTGGATATAAAAAAAATCATCAACGAAATGAAAGGATTGCCTTCAGCTGACTTGCGACTAGTCGAAGGTGCCGGCGGAATTGCCGTGCCGCTAAACACAAAGGGTTGGGACTGGGCTGATTTCGCCCGCGCAATTCGGCCCAGCGCGGTCGTCTTGGTGGTGGCGGACGAACTGGGCGCCATCAATCAAGCGCGGTTGGCCTATTATTACACGGTGGCAAAAATCGGGAAAAAAATTCCCTGCGGCATTTTGCTGAACGCCAAAACGAAATCACCCACAAATGTTGCGACCAGCACCCGCACGGCGCTACTGGACTGCCGAGTGCCCATATGGGGCGAGTTGGCGACGAACTCGCTGAATTTGAAACTACATTTTCAATTTTGTGACTGACAAAACATTCCATTCGACGGAGATGCTCCAAGCCCGCCTCCATGCGGAATTGGAGGAGCGAGCGGTGAAAGGCCGCCGCCGCGAATTGTGCGTGGCCGGGCCGGTGCGCGTTAATTTGGCGGATAATGATTATCTCGGATTGTCCCAGGATGCGGTGGTAAAAGCCGCGGTGCGCGCAGCACTGGCAGACGGAGCGGTGTCGGCGTCATCGTCGCCACTGGTGCGCGGGTATCAGGAGATTCATGCGAAATTGGAAAAGACTCTCTGCGCATGGCATGGTTTTTCCAGCGGCTTGGTTTGGAATAGCGGTTTTGCGGCCAATCAAGCCGTGCTCGGCACACTGGCCCGCCCAGGCGACTGGGTGTTTGTGGACCGGTTGGCGCACCACAGCCTGATTTCCGGCATCTTGAAATCCAATGCACGCTTGAAACGCTTTCCCCACAACAACCTTAAGCAATTGAAAGAAGCACTGGAGCAAACTGCGACATTTGACGGAGTGCGCTGGGTGGTCACCGAAAGCGTGTTTAGCATGGATGGTGATGGGCCGGATTTGCGCGCGCTGGCGGAGTTGAAGCAGCGGCATAATTTTGTCTGGCTGCTGGATGAGGCGCATGCCCTGGGCTGGTATGGGCCGCAGGGCCAGGGCCGCGCGGCGGAAGCGGGAGTTGTCGACGCCGTAGATATTTTCATTGGCACATTTGGGAAAACCCTGGGTGCGATGGGCGCGTATTCGTTGTTTCACGAACCGTTGTTGCGCGAGAGTTTAGTAAACCACGCCGGGGAATTCATTTATTCGACCTACCTTTCCCCGCTCATGGCTGCTGCCGCACTGGCCGCCATCGGGCGGGTGCGTGAATTGGCGCCGGAGGCAAAAAAATGGCGCGAGAAATCTACGCGTCTGCGCGAACTTTTGCGTACGCATCATTGGGATACACCGCCGGGTGATTCTCCGATTGTACCGGTGCAAATCGGCAAAGACGAAACAGTACTGGCGTTGGGCAGTCATGTGCGTGCGAGCGGATTTGCCGTTGGCGCAATCCGGCCGCCGACAGTGCCGGAGGGCACCGCGCGGCTGCGGTTGTCGCTCAAATCGGAAACCCGCTGGGAAGATCTGGAGGAACTGGTTCAGGAAATGAACACCTGGCGCAATGCGCAGACCAAGCTATGAAAATTCTTTGGATAACCGGCTGGGCCGTGCCCCCAGCGTGGTTTAGCTCACAAGCATATGCGGTATGGCCGGAAGCGGAACACCGGGTGGCGACGCCCACTCAGGCGGCCGCGGCTATAGCTTCCGAAAATTTTGAAGCCTTGGGCGGATATTCCCTGGGGGCATTGTGGTTGCTCGTCCACGTCCGGGAAATCCCGAAAGACATTCCAGTGATATTGCTCGCGCCGATTTTTGCTTTTACTGCCGAGGAAAATTGCGGTGGCAAAGTAGCGCACGCGCAATTGCGCCTGCAACGCCGTCGCTTGCGCAAGGACGCGGTGCCAGCGGTGAATGATTTTTTTCAGCGCGCGGGAATGGCGAATTCCCTTGGCAGGCTGGATAGCTTATCGGAAAGCCAAATTTCAGATTTGGATGAAGAACTTGGCTGGCTGGAAAACTGGAAGGTCAAGGAAGCGCCGCCGCAACATTGGTGTGGGTTTGTCGGCGCGGAGGATCCGCTGCTGGATGCGGTTGAACTGAAAAAAATCTGGCCGGATTTGCAAATTATTGCCCGCGCAGGCCATGCGCCGGGCGCGTTGCTGTGCGCGGCGAAACTTGGTTTTCCGTTGGCTAACCCAAAAACAGAATCGAAGGACGTTGACCGCGACCTACCCCAGGCCGTCATACAAAATTTCAACTGCTCGGCGGCGGCCTATGAAACACACGGTGCGATGCAAGCGGCCTTGGCGGCAAAACTAGCGAGCTGGATCGCGCCGGAGGAACGCACTGGTAACGCGGTGGAGTTTGGCGCGGGGACGGGATTATTCACCCGGCAAATGTCGCCTTGGAAGGAAACCTACACCGCGACCGATGCCGCGCCCAACATGGTGGAGTTGGGCCGGGCACTTTATCCCTCGGTGCATTGGAAAGTGTTAAATGCCCACGAACCCAGCGAACTCGTTCCGGTGGATTGGTTATTTGCCTGCAATGTACTGCAATGGCTGGAGGAGCCGGAAACCGTCTTGCATGGCTGGCGAAAAATCCTCACTTCGGGCGGGCGATTCGCAGTGGCCATATTACTTCCGGGAACTTTGCAAGAATTGCGCGCGGTTTTGCCCGAGGCGAGTCCGCTGCACTGGCACTCAGAACCAGAATGGCGTGAAATGTTCACCCGTGCGGGGTTAACCGTGGAACGCGCGGAATTGTGGGAGCACGTGGAAATTCTTCCGAATTCCATCACCCTCTTGCGCACGCTGCATGCCATGGGGTTGGCGCCTCGTCGAACAGTGAATGCCGGT
>DATHOB010000034.1:0-5160 GCA_035485355.1 Opitutales bacterium
CGCCGAGGAACGCGAGTTCCTTTTGCATCAATAAACCGGCGACGCGGACGGGCAAATGCGCCGCGATACCCGCAGTGGAGGCATGGGCGCGGTGGGCCGAACCAAAGGCGTCATTGACGTAGGCTTGGGCAAGCTTCGCCATTTCCTTCGCAAACGCCGGGTCGTTCTTTTCCTCTTCGGCGTGGAAACGCACATTTTCGAGCAAAAGCACTTCGCCGTTTTTCAACGCCAAAACCATTTGCTCCGCTTCCGCGCCGACGCAGTCGTTTGCAAACGCCACCGGCTTGCCGAGATGCTTTTCGAGCACCCCTTTGACCGGCTGGAGCGATTGCTTCGGGTCGCGCTTGCCCTTGGGCCGGCCGAGATGGCTGGCCAGAATGACCCTTGCTCCTTGCGCCACCAAATGCTTGATGGTGGGCAAGGATTCGACCACGCGCGTATCGTCGGACACGTTGCCCTTTTCATCAAAGGGCACGTTAAAATCCACCCGGACGAACACCCGCTGACCGGCGAGGTTGACGTCGTTGACGGTTTTGGTGCGCGGCATTTTACAGCAATTTGCTGAGTTTGACGATCAGCTCGGCGCAACGGCAGGAATAGCCCCATTCGTTGTCATACCAGCTTACGAGTTTGAAAAACTTGTCATTGAGCTCGATGCCGGAACCGGCGTCGAAAATCGAGGAATGCACATCGTGGATGAAGTCGCTCGAAGCCACTTCATCGTCCGTGTAAGCGAGAATGCCTTTGAGCGGGCCATTGAGGCTCGCGGCTTTCATCGCCTCGCAAATGGCTTTGTAGGAAGTGCTTTTTTCCGTGCGCACTGTGAGGTCAACAACCGAGACGGTAGGCGTCGGCACGCGGAAGGACATGCCGGTAAGCTTGCCTTTGACCTCGGGGAGCACCAGGCCGACGGCTTTCGCCGCGCCGGTGGTCGAGGGAATAATGTTGATCGCCGCGCTGCGGCCACCCTTCCAGTCCTTGCGAGAAGCACCGTCGACCGTTTTTTGCGTCGCAGTGTAACTGTGGATGGTCGTCATCAGGCCTTCGACAATGCCGAAATTGTCGAGCATCACCTTCGTGATGGGCGCGAGGCAGTTCGTCGTGCACGAGGCGTTGGAAATGATGTTGTCGTCCTTGGTCAGCGTGTG
Organism: Opitutales bacterium; assembly: GCA_035485355.1. Lineage (GTDB taxonomy): Bacteria > Verrucomicrobiota > Verrucomicrobiia > Opitutales > JABDGR01 > JABDGR01. The sequence continues at coordinate 1,149 of DATHOB010000034.1, forward strand.
GTCGTTGACGCCGATGACGACGGTCTTGCAATCGCCCTTGGCCGGAGCGGAGATGATGACTTTTTTCGCGCCAGCGGTGAGATGCGCCGCGGCCTTGTCCGCGTCGGTGTAGAGACCCGTGGACTCAACGACGATGTCTACGCCGAGCGCCTTCCAGGGCAACGCCGCGGGGCCTTCCTTGATGGCGAGGCTGGCAATTTTGTGTCCGTCCACAATGAGCGTGTTGTCGCCTTCATGGGCAATCGTTCCATGGTAGCGACCCTGAGTGGAGTCGTATTTGAGCAAATACGCCAGATTGTCGGCCGGAACCAAGTCATTGATAGCTACGACTTCGATGTCTTTGCCGAGCAGTTTTTTTTCCGCAATGGCGCGGAAGACCAGTCGGCCGATACGACCGAACCCGTTAATGCCTACTTTGAGTGCCATGATAGTGTGGTGTTGAAGGAAAATTGACGCCGGTAACCGCAAATACAGCAAATAACGGGCCGGAACTATCAAAAGAAACGCACTCCCGCCGCCGTGGCAATGGAAAAATGAAGCCCGCGGGGGAGATCAACCTTGCCCACGATTGCGCATCAACTGCACCGCCCCGAACCCCGCCAAAACCGCCAGCAATGACAACGGGCCAACCAAGTCATTCCCATTGACATTGGATGACGGGGTTGATGCCGCAGCCGAAGTGGACGTCGAAGCGTGTGCCATCCCCGGGGACTTGGGTTGGGTGGCCGGGTTGCTATTTACCAAGTTTATCGCCGCATTAGAGTTATCGAGAGTGAATTGAATATCCGCCAAAGCCCGGCCCATGAATACCCCGGCGGGTTGGGCAGCAGCCAAGTTCAATTCATTACGGGCATTCTCCAAAAAATTATTGGCCGCTTCCATATTGGGCGAAGCTATTTTCACGTTTATGGTTGCAACGACCATTTCGGTCGAGTCCGCCCTCCCTACCCCCGAAGGCAATTCGGAGAGCGCGGCACCCGTCGGCGTCGTCTTGCCGTCACTATGGTCAATGGCCCATTGGACGTCGGAAATGGCCGTTATCACGCCGGTTTTTGCCCGGGGCAAATATTGGGCTTTGACTCCTTGCTCGGCTTCATTGAAGGCCTCCTGGGCTTGCAGCAAATACAGGAGCGCCGCTTGCAAATGCGGATAATTACCCGAGCCATACGGCGCAATAATGCCCGGGGGTGAAAATCCACCGCTTACTGTGAGAATACCACTGCTCACGATGATATTCGTGGCAGAAGTTGAAGATCCGGACGCAGGGTAAATTTGCGTTTGTGCCGATAGGTCAACCAGCCCAACCCAGCATGCTAAAATAACTAATGCGAAAAACTTCATAGGGTGTGCATACCGCGAACTTAGCACGATCCGGCCCATGGTCAAATGGGATATAATATCTTCATAATGCGCCATCCATTTCAGCGCGGATAACGTTGCGCATGGCTTGCAGCACACCATCACCCGTGGCGTCACGGGACACCATTTATGCCCACACCCATTTTCTTGTCAAAAACATCACCCAACCGGGTTAATTCGCCACAGCTTCCGGCGCGTCTTCTATGACGTGGACGCGGCGCTTGGCGGCATCCCACTTCACAGTGCCGTCCTTAAGCGCATACAGCGTGTAATTCTTGCCCAAGCCGACGTTGTCGCCCGGGTGCATCTTCGTGCCGTGCTGGCGCATCAGGATGTTGCCAGCAATGACGTATTCGCCACCGTAACGCTTGACGCCTAGGCGCTGGGCGTGGCTGTCGCGACCGTTTTTGGATGTTCCCTGACCTTTTTTATGTGCCATGACGGAAGAGGATTAAGATGAAAAAATAGGAGTGAAAAACTAGGCCTTGATGCCTTCGATCTTGATGACCGAAAGTTCCTGGCGGTGGCCGCGGGTGCGCTCATAGCGCTTACGGCGCTTTTTCTTGAAGACGTGGACTTTGTCGCCGCGCTTGTTTTCGAGAATGCGCACGGAAACAGATGCTCCGGCAATCAAGGGAGTGCCAATGCGGACGTCTGCGCCCTCGCCTACGAGGAGCACGTCTTTGATCTCGACGGTGTCGCCGGCGTGGGTATTGGGATAGCGGTTCACCTTGAGGATGTCTCCCTCTTGCACGGTGAACTGGCGTCCCTGGGTCTTGATGGTGGCTTTCATGGAAATGGATTGGAAATTGGGCAAAGGGTCAAAAAATAGCATTCCTCGCCCCGATGCAAGCGTTTTTCGCAGGGCTACCCCCTCAAAATGATGCCCCCATCCTACCCCCTGGCCTACCTTCTGGAAACTTAATATTGGTCTGGGTGGTTAAAAGACTATCTTGGCATTGCCCCTATGGTCCCCATGCAGCTGCCCCACGCACTTCGTTGGCCTAGCTTGGTGTTGCCATTGCTAGCCGTTTTCCTGCTGGCTGCGTGCAACCGCACCCCACCCCAGCCAGTATTGACTGCCGAGGATTTGGTCGCCCGGGCCGATACCAAGGCAGATGGCAAAGACTACGCCGGGGCCATTGCGGACTACAACGCGGCGATAGCCCTCCAGCCGGACTATGCCTTGGCTTATTACGATCTGGCCGTAACCCAATACGAGAAAAACGACTTCAGCGGGGCGATTGACAGTTTTTCCAAGGCAATCGCACATGACCCGCAAAATCCTGATGCCTACCTGAACCGTGGGGTAGCCAAATTCGAATTGCAGGACTACCCCGCCGCCATTGTGGACTACAACGCGGCCCTCGCCATCAACCCCGACGACACCGCCGCCATCTACTCCCGCGCTTTGGCTCAACGGCGGGAAGGCGACTTCGACGCGGCTTTTGCCGATTACGACCACGCCATCGCGCTCGACCCCAATTACTGGCGCGCCTACAATGGTCGGGCGACGGCGCATAATGCGCATGGCGATTTCGAACTCGCCATACCGGACTACGATATGCGCATCAAGCTGGCGCCGGAAGGCTCGGAATACGCCTGGTTTCAACGCACGCTGCTCTTGCGCCGTCTCGGGCGGCCGGACGAAGACGCGCTCAAGGCCCAAGTGCTCGCCTGGCCCGAGGGATGGCCCAAGACCGTCGGTTTATTCCTGATTGACCGCATTGGCCCGGACGAGCTGCTGCGCCTCGCCGCCGACACAAAAGACCCCCAAGCCAAAAACGAACAGCTCTGTGAGGCCAACTATTACGTCGGGATCACCGATCTATTGGCAGGCCGAAAAGACGAAGCAAAAGCAAAATTCACCGCCTGCATTGCGACCGGTGTTTATCAATTTCTCGAATCGCTGCTTTCCCACTCCGAACTCGCACGCATGCAGACACCCCCGGCGGGCACCGCTACGGCCCACGGGGGCTGATCGCACACCCCCACCCACCCCGGACGATTGGCCAATAAAGTAATTGAAACTCTGCGACGAATTACGTTTTAATACTGATAGCCCCTGAGAGCGTTGTACCTCCCGCCAAAGCAACCGATCCGCATCCATGTCCAATATCGCGATACCCATGGATGACCTGCGTGCCGCGCAACGGCCCGCGACAGTTTTTGCCATCGCCGCGCTTACACTGCTGCTGTTATCGGCGCTGCTCGCGGGGTTTGTGCCGCTGGGCTTTGCGATTGTCACCGTGTTCATTTTCGCCGGACCGCATAATTGGTTTGAATTCCGCTATTTTCTGGGGCGGATGTCTCCCCGCTGGGGGCGGTGGAAATCGTTCTATTTGACGGGCCTTACGGGTGTGCTGACCCTTACCGGGGCGTACATCGTCATGGGCATCATGAGCCGGAACGAGATCTGGGGCCCGGACACTCTGAACTACGCCGCCATGATTTGGAATAGTGGGCTGGTGTTGTGGGTTTCAACCTTGGTCGCATTACGCAACCGCCGCAAAGCCGAAGCGGCGCGCGCCGCGGGCGAAGTGGCGGCCCGGGCCGATTGGCGACTGCCCGCGGCAGCAGGTTTGCTATTGGTGGCCGGGGTGTGGATTTGGCCGGATGTTTGGGGAATTGCGCTAGTTTATATCCACCCGTT
>DATHOB010000035.1:0-7124 GCA_035485355.1 Opitutales bacterium
CGCCAAGTCACCGCGCAAGGTGTAAAACATGGGCCCAACCCATTCCAGGCGCGATGAATGAACCGCTTCCAAGTCCGGCCGCAGCATCCGGGCGCGCAACTTTTCCGCTGAACCCACCGGAGAAAGCGGCACCGAAGACAACCACCGGTGAATGTCTGCTGGTGGCGGTGGGGGCCAAACCCACTGCAGAAATGCTGGTGCGTTGGGCTCACAATACCGCGCAAAAATTGGGGATGCCGTGGAAGGCTGTGCATGTGGAGTCAAGCCAGTCGGCGAATGCCAATTCGCAAATTTTTCTAAATAAGAACCTGTCGCTGGCACGGGAGCTGGGCGCAGAGGTCATCGTCACTCAGGACGAGGATGTGGTGGCGGGGTTGATGCGATTGGCGCTCAAAAATCGGGCCACGCAGATTATCATCGGTCAATCCCACCGCCACCGCTGGCTAAGTTGGTTATCCCGACGATCCGTGCCGGACCGTCTGCTATACCTCGCACCCGCCTTGGAAGTACGCGTGGTGCCATTGGATAGACCTGACGGTTCTACTCCCTTGGCGCGTTTTGATGGCACTGCGCACAGCGGTTGGCAGGAATACGCCGAGGTCGTCGGCGTGGTGGTGATATTGACCAGTCTCGGGCTGCTGCTGCCCAAAAGTTATTACGTGCAAGTCGGCTTGGTGTATTTGCTGGCCATAAACATACTCAGCCTGCGCGTGGGCCGCGGCCCGATCCTCACCGCGGGGGTGATGGTAGCCATGATTTGGGGCTATGTTTTCGCCCCGCCTTATTTTCAATTCGACATCGGCAACCTGCAGGACCTGGTCCTATTTGTCATCTATTTTGCCGTGGCCCTGATTGCCGGGCAGTTGACCGCCCGCATCCGCGCCCAAGCGCGCAACGAGCGGCTGCAAGAGGAGCGCGCCACCGCACTATTCCAATTTACCCGCAGTCTCGCCGAAGCCAAAACTTTGGCGGAGGCAGTCGCGGCCGCAGTGCGGCAAGTCGATGAATTGCTGCAGGCCCAAAGTGCGATCGCCATTGCCGACGAGGGACAGCCGACTTTGAGTGCGGGTTGGCAGGGTTCGTACCTGCCCAATGAAAAGGAACAAGCTATCGGCCGGGGAGCCTTGCGCGGACGCCGGGCCACTGGCCGTTTCACCCAAGCAGTCCCAGATAGTGTCGGCTATTACATCCCGCTCGTTCGAGATGACCACGCCTTTGGTGTGCTGGGCGTGAATATGCCAGCGAAGGAAATGCTCACGCTTGGGCAACGCGATTTGCTCGACGCCTTTGCCGGTCAACTGGCGCTGGTCGTCGAACGCGCCCAACTGCGCGCCGCAAGTGAGCGGGAAAAACTGCTCGCCGAGTCGGAAAAACTGCACCGCGCGCTCCTCGAAAGCGTTTCGCATGAATTGCGCACTCCCCTATCCGTCATCACCGCGACAAGTGAGGAACTGGCCGAAGCCCATTTGCCCGAACACGCGGAGCAAGTCGCGGAAATCCATCAGGCCGGTATGCGCCTTAACCGGCTCGTCGCCAATTTGCTCGACCAGACGCGTTTGGAAAGTGGCGCATTGCGCGCCCATGTGGATTGGTGTGATCCGCAGGACCTCGTCAATGCCGCGGTTGAAAGCGCACAAGACTCGCTCGCCGGACGCGAAGTGACCATTAATGTTCCCGAAGGAATGCCATTTATCCGCGCCGATTTTGCCCTCACCGAACAGGTGCTCGTGAACCTGCTGCTCAATGCCGCTGTGCATACACCTGCCGGCACATCCGTGGCGATAAGCGCGGGAGTCGAGCCGGATGGGCGCCGGGTGTTTTTTGGCGTCGCGGACAATGGACCTGGCTTTGCCTCTGCTATGCGCGAAGAATTGTTCAACAAATTTGCGCGGGGCCATGCCGCCCCACCCGGTGGGCTTGGCCTGGGCCTGTCCATCGTCCGCGGATTTGTTTCTGCACAGGGCGGCGAGGTTGTCATTGGCGACAATCCCGGCGGCGGCGCCAAAATAACTTTTTACCTGCCTCATACCACCCCCGAAAATCCCCCTCCCGAATGACCGCTCCCACTAAAAGCCGACTGCTGGTAATTGACGACGAAGTGCAAATCCTCCGCCTGCTCAGCCATGCATTGGAAGCGGATGGATTTGAAGTCCACAGCGCCAAAACGGGCAAGCAAGGCCTGGGGGAAGTCGCCGCGTTGCAACCCGACGCCGTGATCCTCGACCTGGGACTGCCCGACCTCGACGGTCTCGAGGTGTTGCGTCGGATTCGCGAATGGACGCAAGTACCTGTGCTGGTGCTTACGGTGCGCAGTGGCGAGAACGACGTCATTGCCGCGCTGGATTCCGGAGCAGACGATTACCTCACGAAACCTTTTCGCGCGCGGGAATTATTGGCCCGGGTGCGGGCCATCATGCGCCGCATCCGCGCAGCCCTGGAGCCGGCAGTATTCAAATTCGGCGAAATCGAAGTGGATCTCGCGGGGCACTTGGTACGACGCGCCGGGCAGGACTTGCATCTCTCGGCCAAGGAATATGCCGTGCTTAAGCTGCTGGTGCTTAACCGCGGCCGGGTGGTAACCCACCGGCAAATTCTGCGCGAAGTATGGGGGCCAAATGCTGAGCAAAATACCCACTATTTGCGCGCCTATGTCGCGCACTTGCGCAATAAATTGGAAACCAACCCACGCATTCCCGTCTTCCTCAAAACCGAATCAGGCATTGGCTACCGGTTGATGGAGGATTAATCCCTTGCGGATTTATAAAACTTTTGCGGGCACGGAATATTCTCCACCGGGAACTTGCGGGGTCGCAGCGGTGTCATCAGGCGTAAACGGCGATACCGGCACCGCCACAGGCGGACTTTGTAAAAAATTGAAAAATGTAGGGCGGCTGACATCCACGCCATTGGCATCGGTTGACGAACATCCGGCGAGGCAGGCTCCCAAAACAATCAGGAGGGCGGCGGATTTGGCGGTTTTCATAACTTAAAAATAAAATCTTTCCGTATTGTCGTCAAGTGCAAGGGTGGCGCCACTTGGGCCAGGAGTGATGAAATAGCATGGCCTTTGGGCAGCAGAGTGCTCAGGCTGGGAACGTGGACAACGATGCACCCAACCCGCGCAAGCGGTGGTATATTATCCTGGCAGTGCTGGCGGTGCTGGCGGCAGTGTGTGCGTTACTGGCCCGCCCGGTCTACCACCGGTTCAAACATTGGCGCGCGTTGCAATTGGTTCAGGCCTCGGAGCAAGCCATGGCGGAAAAAAATCTTCAATCCGCTCAGGAAAAGGCCAATGCGGCACTACAACTCTGGCCGGACGATGTGCGCACCGTGCGGCAGGAGGCGAAAGTCATATTGATCTCCAATCCCGCCGGCGCGCTGCCCTATTGGCTGGACACCTGGCAGCTCTCGAATGACCTCACCGATTTGCGCCAGGCCGTGGACATTGCCATAGCCACCGGCAATTTTCCCGTGGCTTTCGCCAATTTTGAAGACTTGCAGCAGCGCGACCCCAACAACCCGGCAACCTGGATGCTGGAAGGCAAAATCCGCCTTTCGCAAAATCAAATTCCCGAGGCATTGGATGATTTCAAAAAGGTCCTCGCCAGCAAGAACGCGCCGCCCGACGTGCATCTATACTATGCCCGTGCCGCGCAGCTTTCCTCCGACCCGGCCGAGCGGGCCGCGGGGCTTGCCCATTTGCAATCTCTGGCCCAGCGCACTGACGACCTCGGCTTGCAATCTTTGCGCGCCCTCGCCAATTATCCAGAACTAACATTGGACGACGCAATCACGGTGGCCGACCAATTGACGGCGCATCCGCAGGCAAACAAGCAAGACAAACTGACGGCACTGCAATTGCGCAGCCGGGTGCCCGGGGCGGATGTGGACAAGTTGATCCAATCCGCTCGCGATTTGTTCCCAGGCGACGATGCGGACTCCCTAGCCGCCATCGGCACCTGGCTGGTGTCGCAAAATCAAAATCAAGCTGTTCTTAAGCTCATTGACGAATCGACAGCGATGAAACGCCAGGATCTTTTCCTCATCCGCACCGGCGCGATGGCCGGCCTCGGCCAATGGACGGAAATTGACAATTTGCTCAATCGCACCGACCCGCGCCCACCCATACCCAACGAATTGAAGCAGCTCTTCGAAGCCCGCACCCTCAGTGCACAGGGGCAGACCCGCGCTGCCGAATACGCGTGGCAGAACATCCGCAATGCCGTCGCCGATCAGCCCATTAAACTCTACAATGTGGCCCAATATGCCGCGCAGCTCGGCTTGGATGATGTCGCCCGCCCAGCGTTTGAGCAATTGGCCAACAACCCGGAATTCCGCCGCGCGGCACTTACGGCGCTCGTTCAACTGGAACATCACGTGCGCGACACCGCCACGCTGCGCAAAGTCCTTGAGCAATTGGGCAAATACTATCCCGACGATTCCGTGGTGCAGAACGACCTGCTCTATGTCGGATTTCTCCTCGGCGACACCGGGCCGGAAAAAATCGCCGCCGCGCGCGCGCTCCAAGCCAAGAACCCGACGTACCTCGCGAATCGTATGACGCTGGCCCTCGGCCTCCTCCTCGCCAAACAACCGGCAGACGCGCTCAAGGCCCTTGCCGACGTAAAAGATAGTACTTGGCCGCTGGCATACGAACATGACCAAGGGAATGACTGGAACGCCGTATATGTCGGCCTGATGCGGGCCAATGGCCAGCTCGACCGCGCTAATCAAATAACCGCAGCCGTCCATGCCGATGAACTTCTGCCGGAGGAAGCCGCCTTGTTAAATTATCCCCTGCCGACGGGCACACAGGCGAAGTGAGGAATGCCATTCAATTATGATTGCATCTATAATATGAAGATATAAATCTTCGGGGATGAACATCCCCGATTTTTATGATGGTTTGGTTTTCGGTTTTGATGTTGGGACGGGGTCGATTGGCTACGCGGTGCGACGTGGAGCCGAGTTTCTTGATGTTGGAGTGCTGATTTGCCCGGAAGACACAAACGATCTTAGCAAACGTCGAGAGCTACGACGTCAACGCCGCACCTTGCGCAGCCGAAAATACCGCCGGCAATGGTTTGCCGCGGAATTGGAAAAACTCGGCTTGCCGCGCCCGCAGGCATGGATGGATGATCCCATTTCACTCCGACTCCGCGCCTTGAATGGCGAAGCATTGAAGCCGGAAGAACTACATGCTGCGCTGGCTCACCTATTCAGACGGCGTGGCTATACAAAAGTTCCGTGGGCAAAATCAGAAAAAAGGCCCGATGACGAAGGTGAAATCCTTGAAGCTGTCCATGAAATCGAAAAGGAAATGGAGAGGATAGGATGCAAATATCCCTGCGAACTGCTGGACAAACGACGTGCTAGTGCTGGTAAAAGTCCAATAGAAAAATGGGGGCGAAAAATCTACTGGCCGCGTCACTTGCTTGAAAAAGAATTTCGCGCGATTGTTGATGCCCAGAAAAAAACCCACCGGAAACTTGCGGAAAATTTGGCGTGGCTGCTTTACGGCGACTCGCAGATAAAAAGGAAAAATGACGAGAATTTTCACGTTTATTTCAGTGCTAGTGAATCTCGCAATCCTGGCGTGCTTGGATTGCGCTGGCCACGCTTCGACAATCGCGGGCCAGCATTGGATTCGTTCCTACCCGTGGACGAGCAAGGCCATCCACGGCATGTAGTCCGCAAAAACAAAGAGGCATTTTTAAAGGCACAATGGGAGTTGGCACTAATGAACTTCCGCGTGCTGGACGCCGCAACGCGGCAAAAACGAAACCCTCGCTTCGATTTTCCGGAATTTATCGATAATTTACGAAATGAATGGATCAGAAAAGGAAAAATCACCGATGCGCGGCTCAAAAAACTGGCTGAACCATTCAAGGAAAGGTTCTTGTTGGATGAAAATCAAAAACCCCTAACACCAGAAACCGGGCAAGGTCGAGCCAAGTATTCTTCGCCAACTTTGGAAGCCATTCGCAAAGAGATTGCCACTGGTGGAAGAATTGACCCTCCGCAAACTATTTTGCGACGAAAGGGCGAAACGGCTGAGCAGGCATTGAATCGTTATCTTGCTGACATCAAACATCCACTTGTGCGGCATCGACTCGTATTGTTTCGACGACAGTTAGTGCAATTAATCAGCCGGTTTGGAGCGCCAGACATGATTATTCTGGAAGCCGTCCGCAGCCTTGCGTTAGGGCAAAAAGCCAAAAACGAATTGAACAAACGAAATGAAGAATTCCGCAAGCAACGGGAAAATGCGCGCAGTGAGTTGGGCGCGAATGGCGCATCTATTTCCAGGAAAGCCATCCAGCGATTCCGCTTGTGGCAAGAGGCGGGTGGTCGTTGTCCGTTCTGCCTGCAACCCATTGAACGGACGGATTTGGGACACGGGGCGGATATCGAACACTTAGTCCCTCGTTCCATTGTTGATTGTAACGAATTTTACAACCTCACCGTGGCGCATCTAAAATGCAACCGTGAGTTGAAAAAGGACAGGACTCCTTTCGCCGCCTTTGGCGCAACCTCAGAGTGGGAAGACATAAAGGGATTTGCCGAAGACAAATTTTCAGGCCGCAAGCTTGAAATTTTTTTTAGCCCCGATGCGGAAGAGCTGATTGAGCGGAAATCCGACCTACAGCATACGGCTTACATTGCCCGGGTCATCAGGCATATTGCCCTCGTTCAACTTGGCTGGCTGGATGAAATGGGGCGCGACCCAACTCCTGAAAAGCAAAATTCCGCACTTCGTTTTCAGGTCACCAATGGCCAACTGACCAGTCGACTGCGCAAAGCATGGGGCCTGAATCAAATTCTTCACCCATTGCCGGAAGGAACCCGCTGGGACGATCTTAACGAAGAGGAGCAAAAACAATGTTCCGAGAAGAACCGCGGCGATTTGCGTCATCACGCCCTCGACGCAATGGTCATTGCTTGCACCCTGCCATGGCTGGCACACCGCACCTACGGCGCAAAAGACGAGTTCGGTAAGCACGGCTGGTGGACACAGGATGAAAAGCAGCGCAGCAAGGCCGCCAACCCCATCTTTCCGCGCGAAGGACAAATGCACGAAGTTGTGAAGCAAGAAATTCAAAATGTTCAGGTGAAACATCACG
>DATHOB010000036.1:0-3737 GCA_035485355.1 Opitutales bacterium
GTTATGATGTCGTCAAGCATTTGATTGGGCGATGCAAGGGCGGCCCGAAAGATTTATCCACCAACCCGCGTTATTTTGAAGGCTTTGGCGAATGAATATCTGGCTTGCGGATACCGGCCCGCTCATTGCGCTTCTGGTAAGCAAGGATGAGTATCACCCGTGGGCGGCGGAACAGGCCAAGCACGCCCCCGCCATGGTGTATTCTTGTGAGGCCGTCATCATCGAGGCGCTTTTTTTGCTAAAACGGAAAGGTTATTCCCACGACGATTTGTTTCCGCTGGTGGATACTGGTTTCTTACGCTGCGAATTTGATTTTCGCCGCGAATATCGGGCGGTGCGCAACTTAATGCGTCGTTATGCGGATCAGCCGATGTCGTACGCCGATGCGTGCCTGGTGCGCCTGGCCGAGTTGCACCCGGGAGCGTGCGTCTGGACGCTGGACCGTGATTTTCAGGTTTACCGCCGTTCGGGTCGCCAGACGATTTCCCTGGTCACGCCGTGGTAGGCGGAAGCTTCCCCTTGCATTTTCATGGTTGCTCCTTCAGCCTTCGGGTTTACCGCAATGTCACCTTCGATTATCTTGAAAGGACTGGGCTCCCATGTGCCGGTGAAGCGGCTGACCAACGACGACCTGTCGCACCTGGTGGAGACTTCGGATGAGTGGATTCGGACGCGTTCGGGAATTCGGGAGCGGCGGATTGCGGGGCCGGAGGAAAATCCATCGGACTTGGGCGCGGAAGCGGGGCGCAAGGCGCTGGCCAAGGCGGGGATGAAGCCGGAAGATGTCGATTTGCTGATTGTGGGCACGATGTCGCCGGACTTGGTGTTTCCGTCCACGGCATGTTTGTTGCAGCACAAGCTGGGGTTGCGGGCCGTGCCGGCGTTTGATGTGGCGGCGGCGTGCTCGGGCTTTTTGTATATTTTGGAAGTGGGTGCGGCGATGGTGCGCGCGGGGCCATACCGTAATGCGCTGATTGTCGGCGCGGAAAAAATGTCGTCGCTGCTCGATTGGCAGGACCGCTCGACGTGCGTGCTGTTTGGCGACGGCGCGGGCGCGGCGGTGCTGACGCGGAGCGAGGAGCCAGGGGTGGGCGTGGTCGGCAGCATTTTACACACGGATGGCGGCGAGGCGCGGTTGCTGTTGCAACCCGGCGGCGGCTCGGCCTGCCCGCCGACCCATGCGAGTATCGACGAACGGAAACATTTTCTGAAAATGAACGGCAAGGAAGTTTTCAAAATCGCGGTGCGCGAGATGGAGCAGGTGATTCGCGATTTGCTGGCACAGCACAAACTTACCGCCGATCAAATCGCGCTGGTGGTGCCCCACCAGGCGAATATCCGCATTTTGGATGCCCTGGCGACGCGGCTGGAAATTCCGATGGAGCGCTTTGTGGTCAATATCGACCGCTACGGCAACACCTCGGCGGCGTCGATTCCGCTGGCGTTGGACGAGGCGCAGGCCGCCGGACGGGTGAAACCGGGCGAATATATTGTGCTCGTGGCCTTCGGCGCGGGATTGACGTGGGGAGCAACGCTCATTAAATGGCATTCACGATGAATCTCTTTTTGCATAGCCGGACACGACATTGGGTGGGCGCGTTGGCGCTTGCCGTGACGGCCATGGGCTTGGGTGGCACGACGGCGCGGGCGGACTTGGTCTGGACGCCCGACGGCGGCTGGCAGGTGCAAGGGGGGGTATTGGCTCCGCTGTTTGGGGACATGAGTGTTTCCAAAAGCGCGCTGGAGGCGATGAACCGGGCGAAATCCGCGCAGCAGGCGGGGCATTATTGGAGCGCGTTGTCGCAATACGACCAGGTGATCAAGGATTTTCCCGGCTCGGTGTTTGCGCCGGAAGCTTTGTTTCAGGAAGGCTTGATTTATCTGGAACGGCGGCAGTTTGAGTCGGCGTTCGATGCCTTTGATCGCATTATCAAACGCTATCCAGATTATCCGAATTTTAACAGCGTCATCCATCAGGAATCCATCGTGGCGGACGCGATGACGAAATTTCGTCCCCGGCTGTGGGGCTGGCTGCCGTGGTTCAAGGATCCGCAGAAGGCGGTGGACTATTTCGACCAAATTTCCAAAAGCGCCCCAGCCACACCTGATGCATCCATTGCGTTGATGAAAATGGCCCTGATATCTTTGGATCAGGCGAGTGTTTTTGACGCGGGAGATTCGGCAGCGGCGGCAATCAATGCCCTGAAGCGGCTGATTAACGAGCACCCGGACAGCATGCTGGCCTCGAATGCGTACCAGATGCTGGCGGATGTATATTCCAGCCTCGTGGTCGGCCCGGCGTACGACCAGGGATCGACGCGGCAGGCGATCCGCTACCTCGATGATTTTTTGTTTTTCTACAAAAGCAGTCCGTATGCGCCTGATGCGGAAAAGAAACGCAATGACCTGTTGGATGTCGAAGCGCGCTCGGAACTCGTGCTGGGAGATTTTTTCTACAATTATCGCAATAGCAACCGCGCAGCGCTGATTTTCTACAATCAGGCGATTTCGCTCGCACCCAAGTCGCCTGCGGCCACTGAGGCGCGCGCGTCGATCGACAAAATCAACCGCGGAGTGCCGCCACCGATGACGGCCTATGACGTGGTTTTTGGTCGCTATCACGACCCGGCCGTGAGCCCGGCGGAAGAACAGGGCAAGCGGATTGACCTGATTGCCAAGGAAGCATTTGCGAGCCGCAATGCCGGTGATTTTCAGGAGCAGCCCGGCCCGGAGAAAGTGGAGACCATTACCGGCACGGGTGAAGTGGGGGAACCGGAGAGCCTGCCGTCCTTCCTGCCAGCGCCTGGTACACCCACGGCGGTGCCGGGAACCGAGCAGACCATCCCGGTGCAAACGACGCAGCCCACCACTCCTCCCGCGGGCCAACCGTTGCTCCGCTGAACTTTCTCAGCCTCTTTTCTTTCATGCGTCCAATTACGCCCAGATTTATTGCGCGCCTTCTGCTGGTGGCGTTGGGTATGGCAGCACTGGCGGGGTGTGCGCATTACACGTTGGGGTCGGTGGGCAAACTTGATTTCCAGTCCCTCTACATCGCGGTGGCCAAGAATAATTCCTTCGGGGCGCAAGCGTCCGAGCCGGTGACTCGCGAATTGCGTCAGACGTTTTTGCAGGAAGGGAATTTGCGTCTGGCCGACCAGGCGGACGCAGATGCGACGCTCGATGTGATAATTTCCAACTATACCCGTGCGGCGGATGCCACCCAGCAGGGCAATACATTGAACGCGCAATCTTACACGCTAACCTTGACGGCGAATTGCACGCTGGTGGACAACCGCACGGGCAAGACGTACTTCAAAGACCGTCAAGTGTCCGCCACTGAAGACGCGCTGGTGCAAAACGGGGATAATTTTAATGAGGCGGAATACCAGAGCATGGCCAAGCTGGCGCGGGACTTGTCGGTCAAGATCAAGGACACGGTAGTGACGGTGTGGTAAGATCGGGGGCCAAGGCTAAGATTACGCTTGTGAAAGCGGGTGATTTCGGAAGATTTTGAAGCCATGCGCAAAAGCCCGAATTCGCTCATAGTTGCTCCGTCGTTGCTGGCGGCCAATCACGGTCGGCTGGGCGAGGCATGTCTCGCGGTGGCAGATACGGAACTCGGGTGGCTGCACTTGGATATTATGGACGGGCACTTTGTGCCCAATTTGTCGTTCGGGCCGCAGGTGTTGGCGGATTTACGTCCACTTTGTAAGCTTTTTTTCGACACGCACCTCATG
>DATHOB010000037.1:0-4442 GCA_035485355.1 Opitutales bacterium
GGAGCTCGCCGAGCGCGTACCCGTGTTCCGCGTGGACAATGACGAGGTGCTCGGCCTCATCGGACAGCAGCAAAAAGGCAGCCAGTATTTTTCATTCCTCGATCTCTCGCCGCATTTTGATGAAATCCAAAAAGCCGCCGAAGCCGCCGACAAAAAGAAACAGGACGAGCAGCGACTTAGTTCTTTTGAGGATGAAATTTCCGGCCTGCGCGATAATCTCGAGCTGTTCGAGCAAATGGCACAGAGCTTCGTCCCGCCCGGTACCACGCCGGCGAAAGATTGGGAATTGTGGCAATCCACCATGAAGGATGGCGCGAATGCAGTGCTGGCGAAGGATGCGGGCAAAACAGTGGATGAAGACCTGCTCAATACCTTTACGCTGGAAGCCAACCGCTTCATGAAATTGCAGAATGACGCCATCGTCGGCCTCATCCCGGCGCCGAACATTGAGGACAAATGGAGCAACCTTGGCCAAGGCGCGCTCGAAGGGCTGCGCACCGGGCAGATCAGCCCGGTGCTGCGCCATTACGGCGATGCGGGCGAGGCCCTGCAAAATAATGACGTCGCGGCGTTCAACACCGCGGTGGCGGCGTTGCAAAAGGATCTCGATGTCCCTGGCGCGGCGCAAAAAGCGAGTTTCGAAGCCTATCTTAACCACATCGAGCCATTTTACCGCGGCGCCATCCTCTATGTGATGGCGTTCCTCTGCGCGTGCATTTGCTGGATTGCCTGGGGGCCGGAGCTGCGGCGCGCGGCGCTCTGGTTGATTTATTTCGGATTCGCGCTGCAACTGCTCGGCCTGGTCGCACGTGTGTATTTGACGGGCTACTCGGTGGTGACGAGTCTGTATTCGTCGGCGTTGTTTGTCGGGTTTGTGGGGGTGCTCGCGGGGATGGTCATGGAGCTGTTGTTCAAGCGTGGCATCGGCGCGGCGGTGGCGTCGGCGGTCGGGTTTGTCACGCTGGTCATCGCGCAAAACCTGCCGTTCAGCGGAGATGACTTGGAGCGGCCGCGCGCGGTGCTGGCGACAAACCTGTGGCTCTCGACCCATGTGACGTGCGTGACCATGGGGTACTCGGCGATGTTTGTGACCGGGGTTTTGGCGACCGGTTATATTTTTGTCCGCGCCTTTGCCGCCCAGCCAGACCGCGATGTGCTGCGACTGCTCGCACGGCTTGTTTATGGGATGACGTGTTTTGCGATGCTGTTCAGCTTTGTGGGCACGATGCTCGGCGGGATTTGGGCGGACCAGAGCTGGGGCCGCTTCTGGGGCTGGGACCCAAAGGAAAACGGCGCACTGTTGATCGTGCTCTGGTGCGCGATTTGTCTGCATGCCCGCTGGGGTAAAATTTGTTCCGAACGCACCCAAGTGGTTCTCGGAATTGGCGGAAACATTGTCACCGCCTGGTCGTGGTTCGGGGTGAACCTGCTCGGCGTCGGCTTGCATGCTTACGGTTTTGTCCATGGAATCTTTTGGCTGCTCGCATCCTATATGATTTCGCAAGTCGTTATCATCGCGCTGGCAATGTTACCGCCACAATTCTGGAAGGCTAAGCCGGTGGTGGCCGTGACCACGGAAAAAGTTTAACCGCCGAATTATCCACCATAAGGCGGACGTGGCGGGCCGCAACTGCTACCACCCCGCTCTTGACCCCGGCGCGTAAACCCACGATGCTGTTGGGTTTATGGCTGAAAACTCCCCCGCTCCTGCTGCTGCTCCAAACACCGCCCCGGCGGCGCCGACCGCGCCGGTGCCGGTGACGATGGACGCCCTGATCGCGCTGTGCAAGCGGCGCGGCTTTGTGTATCCGTCGTCGGAAATTTACGGCGGCCTGAACGGCTTTTTCGACTACGGCCCGCTCGGCTCCGAGTTGCGGCGCAACATCCGCAACGCGTGGTGGGACGACATGGTGCACCGGCGCGACGATATCGTGGGGCTGGATTGCAGCATCATTTCGCACCCGAAAGTCTGGGAGGCCTCGGGGCACATCCAGGGCTTTTCCGACCCGATGGTGGATTGCAAGGAGTCGAAGCAGCGCTTTCGCGCGGATCAGTTGTTTTATGCGCCGGTCATCGTCGCGGGCGAGACGATTGGCTATGTTTCCGTGCTGGAGGATGCGGCCATGCAGGCCGAAGCGGACAAGCTGGCGCTGGAAATGAAGCGCAAGCTGGCCAAGCAGGGCGCCCTCGAACCCGTCGCGCTGCGCGACTACACGAACGCGAAGCCGGAAGAATACGCCCTCATCCCCTCGCCCGCCACGGGCAAGCCGGGCTCGCTCACGCCGCCGCGCGATTTCAATTTGATGTTCCAGACTTATGTCGGCGCGCTGCGGGACGAAAGCGGCGTGGCCTACTTGCGGCCGGAGACGGCGCAGGGCATGTTCTTCAATTTCAAAAACGTGGTGGACACGACGCGGGTGAAGCTGCCCTTCGGCATCGCGCAGATCGGGCGCTCGTTCCGCAACGAAATCACTCCGCGCAACTTCATCTTCCGCTCGCGCGAGTTCGAGCAGATGGAAATGGAATACTTTATCCACCCCGATGCGGACTGGCAGAAGGAGCACCGCGCGTGGATTGACTGGTGCAAGAACTGGCTCGTCTCCATCGGGCTGCCAGCGACCATGCTCTCCGAATACGACCACCCCAAGGCGAAGCTGGCGTTTTACTCGCGGGGAACGACCGACATCATGTTCAACTACCCGTTCGGCGTGCAGGAGCTATGGGGCATTGCGGCGCGCGGCGACTACGATTTGCAGCAGCACATCAAGCACTCGGGCAACAAGCTGGAGTATTTCGACGAAGTGGCGAAGGCGCGCGTGGTACCGCACGTCATCGAGCCCGCGGTGGGCGTGGACCGCATCTTCCTCGCGGCGTTGTGCAGCGCGTATTACGAGGATGTGGTGGATGGCGAAAAACGCGTCGTGCTGCGGCTGCATCCGCGGCTCGCGCCGGTGAAGGTGGGCGTGTTCCCGCTGGTGAAGAACAAGCCGGAGCTGCTCGCCCGCGCCGAAGCGCTGTACAAGAGACTCAAGCGCAAGTGGAACGTGTTCTGGGATGTCTCGGGCGCGATTGGCCGGCGCTACCGCCGCATGGACGAGATTGGCACGCCCTTCTGCGTCACCGTGGACTTTGACACGATTGAGAAGGACGGCTGTGTGACGCTGCGCGAGCGCGACTCGACCAAGCAAGTGCGCTTGAGCGAGGATGAGCTGATCGCCGAGCTGACGCGGAAAATTGATGGGGAGTAATCCGGGCTTTTCTTCGCGGGCGCAGTGGCGTAGCGTGGCGGCATGGATGTGGTTTATCTTCTGCTCGGCATCGCCGTCGGCGCGATCATCGCGGGGCTGTGGCTGCGGGGAAGGAACGTGGCGGTGATTGCGGAATTGACCGAGCGGGCCAAAAACCTCGAGCAGCGCGCACAGGAAATAAAGGCCGAGCGCGACGGGCTGGCCGCGCGGGCGGCGCTCGCAACTTCGCTGGAAACCGCGCTGCAAAAAGAGCGAGAAGCGGCGGCGGAAAAACTCGCTGTGCTGGATGACGCGCAGAAGAAATTGCGCGAGGCGTTTTCCGCGCTATCCGCCGAGGCGTTGCGCATCAACAACCAACAATTTCTGGATTTGGCCAAGACCACGCTCGAAAAATTCCAGGAATCCGCGCGCGGGGATTTGGACAAACGGCAGGTGGCGATTGACCAGATGGTCGCGCCGGTGCGGGAGACGCTGGGGAAATTTGACGCGAAACTCGGCGAACTCGAAAAAGCGCGGCTGGGGGCGTATGAAGCGCTACGGACACAGGTGCAGGGGCTGGCGGATTCACAGCAGGCGCTGAAAATGGAAACGGGCAACCTCGTCAAGGCGCTGCGCGCGCCGCAGGTGCGCGGGCGCTGGGGGGAAATCCAACTCCGCCGGGTCGTCGAGCTGGCGGGGATGCTGGATCATTGCGACTTTTTTGAGCAGCAAAGCGTGACGACGAACGATGGGCGGCTGCGCCCAGACATGATTATCAAGCTGCCCGGGGGCAAAAACGTCGTCGTGGATGCCAAGGCGCCACTGGCCGCGTATCTGGAGGCCCTGGAAGCCACCGATGAAAACGCGCGCGCGGAAAAAATGAAGGCGCATGCGCGGCAGATCCGCGAACACCTGCGGGCTTTGGGCCAAAAAGCCTATTGGCAGGATTTCAAGCCCACCCCGGAATTTGTCGTGCTGTTTTTGCCGGGGGAAATGTTTTACAGCGCGGCGCTGGAGCAGGACCCGGGGCTGATTGAAGAAGGCGTCGGCCAGAAAGTCATTTTGGCGACGCCGACGACGTTGATCGCGCTGCTCAAGGCGGTGTCGTTCGGCTGGCGGCAGGAGGCGCTGGCGGAAAACGCGGCGCACATCAGCGAACTCGGCCGCGAATTGCACGAGCGCCTCGGCACCCTCGGCGGGCATTTTGCGAAATTG
>DATHOB010000038.1:0-7559 GCA_035485355.1 Opitutales bacterium
ACCTGCGCCCGCGGCCTCTGACACATCTGCGCCAACGAATCCAGACAACCATGGTAATTTCCGCATCGTCTTTCCCAACGCGACGGTGAATGGCCGGCCCGCGCGGGTGGCGCTTGATACCGGTGATTACGTCGCCATGCTCACTGGAGCAGCGGCTCAACGCCTCCAAGTCAGTCTCCAGGTTCCCGCCGATAAATCGTCGATGAAACCCGCCTTTTCCAAGTACGATTTGGGCATTTCTGACCCGACACAAGTGTCCCTTGGCTCTCAGTCTTTCACCGCCTCCTTACCCATAATCGATCTGAATTTTTCTTCCCTTGCACCCGACTTCGACTTCCTCGTCGGTTGGAATGAAATCAAGAACAATATCCTCGTATTTGACGGCGAACACCGCACCGTCACCGCCACCGACAAGCTTCCGCCGGAAACCGCCAGTTGGCTTAAACTCAAAATTCATCCGTATGATATTCTGGCGCTGGAAATGCCCCTGCCGGACGGCAAGACCGGTTTCATCTCCATAGACACCGGCTCGCCGACCGGGGTGACATTGCCTCCCTTGGGCTGGTTCGTCTTCAAGCGCGATCATCCGCAGGCCATTCTCGGCATGCGCGAGGGCAGTACAGTTGCCGGCGAGGAATCGCGCCCCACGGCGTGGACAGATAAAATCTCGCTGGGTTCACTTGAACTCAAGAACGTCACACTCCTTGAAGCGGACGAAGTCGAAATGCTCGGGCTGGACGGTTACCTCGGCACGCTGGGCCTCGCCGCCTTGGCGCGGGTGGATTTGGTCGTGGATAGCCCCGGCGGCTTTGCCTACCTGCATCCCAAACCCGCCCCCGACCCAACCCCCAAACCGGAGGTGGACAAAAATGGCGCAATCGACCTTGTAGTCGATAACACCCAGGACTGGACCTTTGTCGGCGACTTTCATCTGAGTGCCGCCAACATTATCGAATTTTCCGCCAAATCACAAGATAAGCAGGGGGATTTTGATGGTGCCCTCGCCGAATATGACCACGCCCTTGAACTCGAACCGCAAAATGCCGAAGTCTTCGTCAACCGCGGCGCGGCCAAAGACATTCACCAGGATTTCACCGGCGCCCTGGCCGATTTCAACCACGCCCTCGAAATCAATCCCCAATACGCTGACGCCTACGCCTACCGCGCCGTGGCGGAAAACGGCCTGAAGGACTATGCCCACGCCACTGCCGACAACTCCCACGCCCTCGAACTCGACCCCTTCAATTTCAATGCCTGCCTAAACCTCGCCATTTCCAAAAACAACAATCAGGACTACGCCGGTGCGATTGATCTGTATAACCGCGCCATCGCCATCGACTCCACTAATCCCACCGCCTACATCGACCGCGCCGAAGCCAAAATCAGCGCCAAGGATAACGCGGGGGCGATGGCTGATTTCGCCCACGCCCTTGAACTCGACCCGCATGATGCCAACATCCTCAAAGCCCGCGCCAATGCGCGGATGCAAAACGACCCCGCCGGATCCATCGTCGATTTTAACGAATACCTCAAAACCAATCCCAACGACGCCACGGCCTATGCCCACCGCGCCGGGGCCAAATATAATCAGGGCGACTACGCCGGGGCCATGGCCGATTACTCCGCAGCGCTCGATCTGGATCCCAAAGTCGCCTCCACCTGGGAATGGCGTGGCAAATCCCATGCCGCCTTGGACGAATACCCCGCCGCCGTGGCCGATTACAACCACGCCCTCGAACTCGAGCCGAAAAATTCCCCCATCATCAGCGAACGCGCCATCGCCGAGCAGGACTCCGGCAACACCACCGCCGCGCTGGCGGACTACGATCAATTCATCCAGCAGAAACCCGGCAAATCCGATTTTGAACGCTATTACCGTCACGAGCTTTTGCTGGCGCAAGGCAAAACCGACCCCGACTTGGGCAAGGCCGTGGCGGGCTGGCCCGACGGCTGGGACAAAACTCTCGGCCAATATCTCGTCGGCGCACTCGATGAAAAGTCCCTCCTCGCCGCCGCCGAAGTCAAGGATGCCAAGCCCGTCGACGGTAAGGAATGCGAGGCGTATTATTTCATCGGCCTGTCGCGCCTCCGCGTCAGCGATGTTACCGGGGCGCGCGATTATTTCCAAAAGTCCCTCGCCACCAGACTGACGAGCTACCGCGAATACCAATTCGCCCGCGTCGAACTCGCACGGCTGGATGCGGCCAAGAAATGAAGGGGCAGGGAACAGAGGATATTTGCAATAAAGGAGGAAGGTTCCGAAGGACTCATTCACGTTTGGCCCAAGGCAAGTTGAGTCTCATTTTTCGTTTTGATGTCGTCTTCCCTCTGCTCCTCTGCTCCTTTGTTGCCTTGCTCCTTCACTCATGAATCCCTGGCTCCTTGCCGCCCGCCCGCGCACGCTCCTCGCCGGTCTCGCCCCGGTTATTCTCGGGAGCGCACTGGCCGCGCACTTGCACCATTTTCAACCGATTCCCGCGCTCCTTTGCGCCACATTTGTCATCTGCGCGCAAACCGGGGCCAACTTCGCCAACGATTATTTTGACCACCGCCACGGGGCCGACGCCCCCGGCCGCCTCGGCCCCGTCCGCGTCGTCGCCTCCGGGTTGGTTTCCCCCACGGCCATGCTGGCGGCAACTTTTGCTATTCTCACCTTGGCCGCCGCGGTCGGCTGCGGGTTGATTTATTATGGCGGCTGGCCGACGATTGCCATCGGCGTCGCCAGCCTGCTTGGAGCGCTCGCCTACACCGGCGGCCCATTCCCGCTCGCGTATCACGGTTTAGGCGAAGTCACGGTCGTTATTTATTTCGGCTTGGTCGCGACCCTCGGCACTTTTTACGTCCAAGCCGGCTGGCCCGCGCCTTCCCTCGCCTGGCTGGCCGCCGTCGCGTGCGGGCTGCTTGCCGCCAATATTCTCCTCATTAATAACATCCGCGACCGGCCCGCCGATGCCGCCGCCGCCAAGCGCACCCTCGCGGTTCGTTTCGGTCGCCAATTTTCCAGCCGTCTCTTCGGCTTCAACCTCGTATTCGCATTTTTAACCTCGATTATTTTCTACGCCATCGATCAGCACATTGCTTACCTGCTTCCGCTCATCCTCGTGCCACTCGGACTGCTGCTGACCCGTGTGCTCGGCGCCATCGCCGACGGCGACGGCCCGCGTTTTAACAAGCTCCTCGGCTTCACCGCCCAATTCCTCGCCCTGTGGTCGGCCTTGTTCGCCGTCGGACTTTTATTTTAGATTTCGGGCGCAGCAGCTTGCGTCCGAGTTTGCCTGGGTATCAGTCGCACTCTTTTTTTTGCAGTTGTCCCCGACCGCCGACCGGCACTAAACTGGCGGGGTTATGAAAAAGTGCCCCAAATGCCTCGCCGAAATGCATGAGAAAGTCATCGGGCCGAAGAAACGTTCCGCCTGCACCAAGTGTAATTACCTCCACTACGAAAACCTGGGCAAAACCGGCTACGATATTCATTTGGAAAAAATCCTCGCCGCCATCGTCAAGACGGGAAGTTACGAAGTCGAATACAACATGCTGGCCAACTCCACCTTTCGCGAACACTACGGCGGCCATTCGACCGCCGAGCAGCTCACGGCCTGGTGCGAGATGCATGAACTGTCCTTCAATATCGTTGAGAAGAAGGATTCCATTGGCAAACGCGTCCAGGTCATTCACTTCCGTCGCGCCGCTGCGTGAGTCTGCCTGCCGACACTGCCGTTGCCGTCCGCCCGCCCACTCCTGCGCGCGATCTGTTTTTCCTGTCGCTCCTTTTCGCCGTCGTCTATTTTTTGCCCACCGGCCTGCGCCCGCTCACCAACCCGGATGAGGGCCGCTATGTCGAAATCGCCCGCGAGATGGCGGTGAATCACGACTTTGTATCGCCGCACTTGAATGGGGTTTTATATTTTGAAAAGCCCCCACTTTTTTATTGGCTCGAAACTTCTGCCGTGGCCCTCGGCGGCACGAATCTCTGGGTGTTGCGTTTCTGGCCCATCGCGCTGGCATTTCTGGGCGCCGCTGCTGTTTACGGGACTGGTCGCGCGCTGTGGGGCCGCGCCGCTGGGTGGTGGTCGGCCCTCGCACTGAGCACCTGCCTGCTCTATTACGGCGTATCCCAAGTCATCATCCTCGACACCGCCGTCTCCGTCTTCCTCACCTGGGCAATGTGCGCGTTCATGCTCGCCGTCCGCGCCCCGCCGGGGCGAACGCGCCGCAATTGGTGCTGCGCGCTCTACGCCAGCATGGCCCTCGCGCTGATGACGAAGGGCCTCATCGGTCTGCTCATCCCCAGTGCGATAATTTTTCTCTGGCTGCTGCTGTTGAACAAATGGCGCGAACTCCGCCACGCGTATATTGTTTTGGGCATTTTGATCCTGCTCGTCCTCGGCCTGCCGTGGCACATCGCCGCCGCACTCGCCACGCCCCCGCCTGGCGGGTGGGACTGGGCGCATTTCTTCTCCCGCGATTGGCACAATCAGGGCTTCCTCTGGTATTACTTCGTCCAACAACAATTCCTGCGTTATCTCGACCATTCGGTTGCTAATCGCGTCCAACCGTGGTGGTTTTTCTTCGTACTCCTGCCCGCGGGATTTTTTCCTTGGGTGTTGTTTCTGCCTTCAGCGATAGGCTCCGCCATCAAAGGCGGCTGGGCGCGGATCAAATCCGAACCCGAGACGCTTTTTTTATTTCTGTGGGCGCTCTTTCCGCTGTTATTTTTCAGCGCGTCGAGTTCCAAGCTTCCCCCCTACATCCTTCCCAGTGTTCCGCCGCTGGCGCTGTTGACTGGCCGCTACCTCGCCAATCTCATTGCCCAACCGACCGCCCATACGTCCGTGCGATCGAAAATGTGGGCTATCGTTATTGTCACCGCTTTGATTTTAGCCGCTGTCAATCCCGTCGCCGCCCACTTCCTCGCCGTTAAAAAACCCTCCACCGCCTCCGCTGCCGAGTGGCTGCGCCCGCGCCTGCAACCCGGAGATCAGGTTTTCACGTTACTGGACTTTGGCCCCTATCAGGATTTCCCGCCGCTGCTGGGCCGCACCATTGGCATCGCCGGGCAAATTCCCGACGAGCAGGAATTCGGCCTCATGCTCGAGCCGGATAAAAACGCTGCGCGCTATCCCGGCCTGGCCGATTACCTCGCCCTCCGCCGCAATGCCGACAAATCCCCGCCGACCAACGAGCAAATCCAATCCGCGCTGCTGACGCCATTTGTCGCCCTCCTCCGCAGCTCCGCGCACATCTACGCCTTGGCCAGTGCGGATCATTTCGCCATTTTCCGAAAAATGTATCCCGACGCCCCGGCCCACATCGTCTGGCAGGGCGCCAATCTTGTACTCATCAGCAACCAAATGGCGGCCAAGTAAGGCTGTGGATGCGTATGTGCTCAATAGCGTGAATTCGCAACAGCTTAGCGCGGCTCGTTGTTTTGTCGCGTAGCGACAATACGATAATAGCCGTGGGCTTTAGCCCACGGTATGTAGAATACCGTTTCACCGCGTCACGTAGTGACGATTGAAATTAGAAACTCAGCTTATCTCAAGCGTCGCTACGCGACGCATTTATGCCCGACTCGGTTTCCGTGGGCTAAAGCCCACGGCTATTATCACAGTCTCGCTACGCAAGACCAACACGCAAGACAGGGAAACAAAAATGGCAAAATGTGGGCATTACCACCGCGCTACGAATAAAACCCAATGCCCTGAATCGACCGCTTAACGCAAATACCAATATCCATTCACTTTGGTGAACCGGATATTACCATCCGCACCTGGGCCGTTGGCGGTTATGACCGACGGATCGAGCTTATAAGTCGCCTGCGTTCCGTCGTCGTTCAAAGTCGGCGTCTTGTCCTTGACCGACTCAAGCGCCGATTGCAACCCGCTCACCATTTGATTGATATTCGGCATCTGCGAATATTGCGCGGCAATATCCTCAACCGACGACACCTGGCCGCTGGCAATGCGTTGCTGGATGACATCCGGCGGCATCAGCGTCTTGACGAGGCTGACGATGTCTTTCTCGTCCAAAAGCTTGATGGTCTGCGCCACGCAGTCGCCAATATCCGCCTGGGGCTGGTATTCAATCATGGTCGATTTCGGCACCGAGGCGGGCGCGGCCTTGGGTTTTTCGGCAACGGCCACGGGCGGCACGGCGGGCGCGGCGATTTTCGGCGGGGCGATGCCCGTGCTTGCCACCGGCTTCGGCGCGGGCGCGGAGGCATCGGGTGCTTTCACCACCACCGGTTGATCCGGAGCGGCGGAAGGCGCCCCACGGGTCGATAATGACCATACCAGTACAGCGAGAGCGATCGCTCCAACGATCATGACTGCGATTTGTTGTTTTTTCATATTTTCAAGATGTTTGTGATCTCTATTACTTTATATACCAGTATCCGTCAATTTTTGTAAAGGTCATGTCTGAGGGGCCGAGCGTTCCCACTAAATTGGGAAATTTGGCTTCGGTGCCATCGGCATTCATTTCTGGCGTTTGCCCTTGAATGGCTTGCAATACTTGAAGCATCTGCGTCATCCGTTGTTCACGATTGGGATCCTGCGTCAACATCGCAGCCATGTCCTCTGCGGATGCGACCTCGCCACTGGCAATCATTTTTTGCAGGGCATCCGGCGGCATCACGGTTTTGATCATGCCCACCATGTCCTTCGCCTCCAGCAGCTTGATCGTTTGCGCGATGCAATCGTTCAAATCCGCCTGCGGTTGGGCATCTCCTATGGGCGTTGCTGCGGGAGCGGCGGCAGTGGTCGCGGCTGGCGGTTTGGCAACCGCCACCACAGGTTGCGCCACGGGCGCGGCGATTTTCGGCGGCGCAATGCCCGTGTTTGCCGCAGGTTTGGGCACGGGGGCATCAGGCGTTTTCACCGCCACCGGTTTATCGGGCAACGCCGGTGCGTCGGGCGCACGCAAAAACCACCATGCGGCGCCTGCGCCGAGCACCACCACAACCATGACAATCAGAAGACGTTTTTTCATAAGCAATCATCCCCGGCCCAATCGGAGCCGCACGCTAAACAGTCCATTCCGCCACGACAATCCTTAAGCCACCAAAGATTATAATGTCCATTTTACATTTTGCATTGCGCTCGGTTCCGCCTACTTTACCTAGCCCGCCCCTTGAATTACTCCGCCACCAAAGACTACCTCTACGGTCTCAAGCAGCAAGTCGGCCCGAAATACGGCATCGACCGGCTGGCCCTGCTCGCCGCGCGCCTGGGCCATCCCGAGCGTGCCTGCCCCGTCATCCACGTGGCGGGCACCAACGGCAAAGGCTCCGTCTGCGCGATGCTCGAGGCGATTCATCGCCGCGCGGGACGCAAGGTGGGCATGTATACCTCGCCCCATCTGGTATTTCTCGGGGAACGCATCCAGATCAACCGCGTGCCACTCACCCCGGAAGAAATAATCGCTTATGTCGCGGAGCTGCGCCCCCATGCCGAAGCCCTCGCCGCGCTTAACGCAGACGACATGCCGTCTTTTTTTGAATTCATGACCGCCGCGGCCTTCCTCCACTTCGCCCGCAAAAAAGTGGATGTCGCGCTGAT
>DATHOB010000039.1:0-8294 GCA_035485355.1 Opitutales bacterium
TGCAGCCTACTGACTGGCTCTTCTCCCCGCCAACTTCGCATCTTTCGGCAAATTTGCAGGCATTCTACCAGCGCACCGCCGCAACCAGCTATTACAACGAAGCTCTGGCCAATTTGCAGGCCGCGCTCAAAACCCATACCACTCCGGTTATTTTCGCCGGCTATGTGGGCTTGGATAACGCCCCGCACTTCGCCGCAAGCTTGCCGGAAGGTGTGGCATTATGGGGCTTTAACGCCGCCGGCGAGTGGCATTCCCTCTACACCATTCATGGCGGCCAGCCGGTGCGCGACAATCCGCCTTCCCCGGAAAATGTTGCCGCGTCCTTGACTCCGCTCGTCTATGCCCATGAATTATCCCCCGGCAACTAGCGCCTGAACGTCCGCACCTTTCCTTCCTCCCATGCCCGCTCCTGAAACATATTTTATCACTTGGAAAGGCAAGCGCGACGGGCCGTACACCCTTGAGCAACTCGCCGATTTGCTGGAGCGCGGTGATATCGGCCTGCTGCACCGGGTTGAGACACGCACGGGGCTCGTGCCACTCCGCCATCTGCTGCTCCCACCCACTCCGGCCAGCCCGCTGGGCGCCTTACCCGTTTCCCCAACATTGGAAAATACTTCGCCAACGATCGAAGAATCTCCGGATGCCGCTCCGATGCCGACCGAATTTCTCGCTCCGGAAGATGCCACCCGCGCCTACACGCTCTGCGGGCTGTGTTTTGTGTTCCCGCCGTTGATTTATCGCGCGCTGGCCGCATCTCGAGAGCTCGCGCTGGATGGGTTTCCCCAAACTGCCCAACGCGTACAATGGCTAAGTATCGGCCTCACCGGCAGTGGCGTTGTCTTCTGGTTTACCCTGCTGTGGTACGTTTTTGCGCGAAGATAATTTCCCCGCCCAGTCTAGATTACTTTTGGGTGCTGGCCGCCGGGGCCGCAGTGTCTGCCGCCGCTGCCGGAGCAGGGGTTGCAGTTATAGTTGCCGCCGCGGTTTCCGCCGGATGCGCCACGAGGTAGGAATCAATATTTTCCTGCACCATCCGGGCCAGTTCCGGGCCGGGTTCGACGATTTCTTCGCCACTGGTCAATGTCCCGGAGACTACCATGACTCCCTGCATTTGCCGGCCCGTCCATTTGGTGGTTTCCAAAACTGCCGTCGGGCTCCCGCCCGCGTCGCGCGCGACGAGGAACGACCCAACCGGATAGGGCTCGCGATTAAGGTCCACGCCCGCGATGGCATCCTTCAAGTCGGCCCAATCTTCCTTGCCCACCACCGACGTCGTCGCCGCAGGCACAAATTTGTTATACAAGCCGCCGTTTTTGGCAACGTCGCCCGCCGACTTCGCGTGAGAGCAACCACCGAGCGCGAACGCGCCCAGCAGAAAGAAAAATATTGATCCAGAAACACGCATGGCGCGCAATTTAGGCAATAAATTTCCGTGGCGCAAGCCTGCGCCGTGAATTAGCCGCCCTTGCGGAACTGCTCGAAGCCCGGCCCGGTGGTCGAAAATTCGCCTTCGAAGAATCCGTGCAATTGACGGATGCGCGTCGGGTGGCGCATCTTGCGGAGGGCCTTCGCCTCGATTTGACGGATGCGCTCGCGCGTGACTTTGAATTGGCGACCAACTTCCTCCAACGTGCGGCTGTAGCCATCCTGCAAACCGAACCGCAGCGAGAGCACCCGGCGCTCGCGCTCGGTCAGCGAGTCGAGCACATCCATAATTTTTTCGCGCAAGAGCGAATAGGCCGTCATGTCGTAAGGATTTTCCGCGGCCTTGTCTTCGATGAAGTCGCCAAAATTCGTGTCGTCACTGTCGCCCACGGGTGATTGAAGGGAGATGGGCTGCTGCGCCATCTTCATGATCTGCTGCACGCGCTCAACCGGCAGGTTCATCTCATCCGCGACTTCTTCCGGGGTCGGCTCATGACCGAGTTCCTGCAAAAGCTGCTTCTGCACCTGCATGACCTTGTTCAGCGTCTCGATCATGTGCACCGGAATGCGAATGGTGCGGGCCTGGTCGGCAATGGAGCGCGTGATGGCCTGGCGGATCCACCAGGTCGCATAGGTCGAAAACTTGTAGCCGCGGCGATATTCGAATTTCTCGACCGCCTTCATCAGGCCCATGTTGCCCTCCTGGATGAGGTCGAGGAAGGACAGACCGCGATTCGTGTATTTCTTGGCGATGGAAATGACGAGGCGCAAATTGGCTTCGACCATCTCCGTCTTCGCGCGGTGCGCCTCGCGCATGGCCTTGCGGGCCTCGCGCACGAGGTTGAGCAAATCGACCGGGGCCAGGCGGTATTCGTTCTCAATGCTGCGCAAGCGGCGTTTGATTAACGCCGGGTTGAGGCGCTTGCGCCGGTGGGCGATTTTCTCCGCCAGAGAAAGTTCCTCCAAATGGTCTTCCACTTCGCGCAACACGGGCGAAAGCTGATCCAGAAATTCTTCGAACACCTTCAGCTTGAAGCAGAATTTGCGGAAGAACGGGCGGATTTCCGCTTCGTATTTGTGGTAGCGGGACAACGCGCGTTTCTTGGCCGACTCATCACTGTTGCGGTGCGCTTCCTTCCATGCTTTGGTGAGTTTTTGCTCAATGTCGTCCGTCTGCTCAATGAGCTTCGGTAAATGCAGGAAATAGGCCTCGCGGCTCTCAATTTTCTTGTCGAGCACGATGCGGTCGAAACGCTCCTGACGTTCGAGCAGCTTTTTCGCCAGCTCAATCTGGTAGCGCGCGGTAAACACGACGCTGAACAAAACATCCAGCGCGGTTTGTTCCGCCTTTTCAATGCGCTTCGAAATCGCGACTTCCTGCTCGCGGGTCAGCAGGGGCACCTGGCCCATCTGCTTCAAATACATCCGTACTGGGTCGTCCAAAATATCCAACTGCGAAGTGCGCATCTGCTCCTCTTCGCTTTTCTCCTGCCGCTGCTTGTAGCTTTCGACTTCCTCGGCGTCCAAAATGTCAATTTCGAGGTTTTCCAGAATGTTGATGACGTTCTCGATTTCCTCGGGATTATTCACCTTCTCCGGCAGCGCCTCATTGATGTTCTGGACGGTGATGTAGCCTTGTTCTTTCGAAAGGCGGATCAGGTGCCGGATTTTTTCATTGAGGCGGATGTTCTTGGGCGAAGTCGGGTCGGCGGTGGCGGCTTCGATGGCCGCGCGCGTGGCTTCCTCCTTGGTGGGAATGTGGACCGGGATTTGCGCGTGAACGACGGCCGCGCCATGGGTATGGCCGTGGCCGTTGGTGTGAACCGCGGGTAATGCCGCCGCATGCTTGTCCAACGGCGAATGCGTGCTGTGGCCCTTGGCCGAATGGGCGGTAGCCGCAGCAGCCTTGGCTGGCATCGGCGCTTTCGAGGAGGACGAGGCCTTTACCGCTGGCGCGGCTTTGGCCGGAGCCGTTTTGGCAGGTTTGGCAGGCGGGTGCGGGTGGCGCGTCGGCGCTTTGGCGGATTTGGATTTGTCGGACATGGACCGGAAAGAGAAAAGGGGGGGTTAAAAGTTAGACCGGGAAAAATGGGCGAAGTGCCGGATTATTACGTCGGAGGCGGAAGAGGGATGCGTGGGGGATGGCGAAGAAGTTTTTGAATCTCGCGGATGCGGTGGTGCAATGTTTGGTGAGTGGAAGTGTCGGACGCCGGGGTGTTGGCGGCGCGGGTGGTAAGTTCGTTCAGTTCGCGGCGGAAATGTTTTTCAAAAATGGCTTTGAGGCATTGGTTGGCGGCAGGCACCGGGTCTTCAAAATGAAAGGGTTGAGAACGCAAATTCGCCACCTGGTTGTGCTCCTCATCCGATTCCAATAATTCATCGAGGTGGTCGGCACCCGGCCATGCGTCTTCACGGTGGGCCGCAAGTATGCGGTCTAGCAGGCGACCCTCCCGGGTTTGAATGTCAAGCCATTGATGATCAAGCTCATGGGCAATCGAAGGCGCGAGGTCTTCATAATGCAAAACGAGCATTAATAGCTCATTTTCCGCCGTTGTCAACTTATGATTCACAATTTCAACGGGTTGCGCATTCGGGCCTGAGCTATTATTTCCTATTTTTTCAACCGTTTGGATTGGACGAAAAGCCCGCCGTTCACGTTGATTGAGAAAGCGCGCGAAATCGCGTTCCGTGGCCGTTCGATCCGCGCCAGCATGGCGGCAGGCCTCGGCCAAATAATCCGCGCGCATCATCGCCGAATCCGCCTGCGCCAGAATTTCAAAAAGCGCCTGCATCGCATCCGCCCTTTCGCGCGCCGTCGGTTTGGCCGAGCTTAACAGCGAACGCACCGCGAAGCTCATGGCCGACTCGGCTTTCTCGTCCAGCTCCGCCAGTGCCGCCGCGCCTTTTTCCAAAAATAACTCGTCGGGATCGCAATCCGCCGCGAGGGGCAAAAAACGGATTTCCATCCCGGCCTTGATGGCCAGCGGCAGCGCGCGCAGCGCCGCCTTTTGTCCGGCCGAGTCGCCATCGAGCAGAATGTCCACCCGACCCGCATAACGTTTGAGTAAAATAAATTGTTCTTCCGTGATTGCCGTGCCCTGCGGCGCGACCGCGCTTTTGACTCCCGCCGACCAGCACCGCAGTGCATCCAACTGGCCTTCAACCATCACGAACCGCCCCGCCTCGCGGACGGGGGCATGGGCACGGTCGAGGTTGAAGAGCACGCCGCCCTTGTGAAAGAGCGGAGTCTCCGGCGAGTTGACATACTTCGCCTCGCGCGAAGGGTCGTCCTGCGGGGTGCGCTCCGTCTGCCGCGCGGTGAAGGCGATGACCCGTCCCTGAATGTCGCGGATGGGAATCATCAACCGCCCGCGAAAACGCGGCCGACCGCGCGCCGGGTCGCGCTCCCCTTCGCGGTAATAAAACAATCCGCAGGCAAAAAAAGTCTCCGGCGCAAACTTCTTGGCCTTCACCAAAGTTTCCAGCAAACCGCCACCATCCGGCCCGGCCCAGCCAATCTTGAAATCTTTCGCCAGCGCCAATTCAAACTTTCGCCCCACCGTCCAATATTTGCGGATGAATGCGCCGCCGTCATCACTGCCCAAAAACGCGACGTGATAATGGGCCGCGGCGGCCTCATGCAAATCAAAGAGCTCTTTGCGCAACGACACCGCCTCGCGCGGCCGGCCATCGTCCTCATATTCCAAGGTGATGCCAAAACGCTGCGCCAAAGATTCCACCGCCTCCTGAAAACCAAGGTTTTCCTTCGTCTGCACAAATTTGAAAATGTCCCCACCCTGCCCGCTGCTGAAGCAGTAATAAAGGTTCTTGCCCGGATCCACCTGAAAGGAGGGCGTTTTCTCGCTGTTGAACGGGCTCAGCCCCTTCCATTTCGCGCCAGCCTTCTTCAGTGTCACATACGGCGACACCACGTCGTGAATGTTGACGCGGGCGCGTACGTCGTCGATGGAACTGCGTTTAATCTTGGGCACAGTAAAGACATATAAACGAAGAGGCCGGACGGATGAAGACTAAACGCGTACCCAGGCGGGCGAAACTGGGAAATTACGCCGGATGCGATTTCACTAGGCCGAGAATGCTGCTTGCTCCGCCCTCTCTCCTTCATCCAGTAAAGTCACTCGTAAACGGTGAAAAATCCGTAAAACTCCCGTAAAATGTCATTGGCCACCCCCACTATAGCTTTGCGTTTAATTCTTTTTTAACATAGCATCCGCGTCGCTCAGAGCCATTCCGGCTTTTCGCAAGAACCTTCCGTTTATCATTCATTATGAAACGTTATAATTCGGGGAAGGGCTTTACCTTGGTGGAGATTATGATTGTGGTGGTCATCATCGGTCTGCTGGCAGCGATGGCCATTCCGGCGTTTGCCAAAGTTCGCCAACAGTCGCGCACCAAAGCGGTGCTGAACAACCTGCGCATCATCTCCAGCGCCGCGCAGACGTATATGATGGACAAGGGCATGACCCAGGCCGGTTACACCGACTTGGTCGGGACTACTACGGACAATCTGGTCAACGCCGTGGTGCCAGTGCTCGATGAGGACTACTCGGCCCTCATCTACGTCACTAGTCAAAGCCAAATTACCCTCTCCTCCGGCGCCATTGGCACCGTGACTTACACATTTTGACGATCCCGCAGCGGCGGAATCTCCCGGTCGGCGCGTTTCAGGTTTGAAAACGCGCCGCGATTGCCGATGCTTGCGCGGATGCCCACGCCTTCCCACTCCTCCCCGCCGCGCGTGGCGGTGACCGGCCTCGGCGGCTACGCCCGGCACCACCACCTAAAGCTCCAAATCCTGGAGCGCGCTGGGCTGTGCCGTGTGGTGGCGACGTGCGACCCGGCACTCGCCCAAATGCTGCCGCAAAGTACCGACTTGAACTTGGCCGCGCGGGGTGTGCAACTTTTTCCCGGTTTCGAAGCCATGCTCGACGGCATGGCCGGCGCGGTGGATGCCATCACCTTGCCGACGCCAATTCACACCCACGCCCCGCTGCATCGGGCCTGTGTCGAGCGCGGCATTGCCGTTTATCTCGAAAAGCCGCCGACGTTGTGGTGGGAGGAATTGGAATCAATGATTACAACCGACACCCGCGCAAGGTATGCGACGGAAGTTGGCTTCAATTTCATCACCGAGCCCGCGCGAGCGGAGCTCAAGGCGCGGTTGCTTGCCGGTGAATTTGGGAAACTCCAATCGGCGGCATTCCTGGGTTTGTGGCCGCGGCCCGTGACCTATTTCACCCGCAACAATTGGGCCGGGAAAATGTTCCGCGCCGAGTCGCCCATTCCGCTGCTCGATTCGTGCGTCGGCAACGCCATGGGGCATTATGTGCAGAATTTGCTCAACTGGGCCGGCGCGGAATCGGTGGGATTTGCCACAGTGCTCGACGTTCGCTCCAGCCTATATCGCGCCCATGCGATTCAAGGGCCGGACACCGTTTTCGCAGAGGCGCGCACGCCAGAGGGCGTTACCCTGCGCTTTGCGGCCACGCACGCCTGCCCGCAGGAGAGCGAGGGCCACGCGGAATATTTGTTCTGTGAGCGCGCGCAGCTCCGCTACGTCACCGACCATGCGTGCGATATACTGTGGGCGGATGACCGCCGGGAAACAATCGACCTGCGCACGCAAGGCGACTGGCAGGAGCGGAATTTCAAACGCTTTTTTGCGTACCTCGCGGGCAAACACAATGCGCCAGTGGTGTCGCTGCGCGATTGCCGGCCCTTTGTTGCGTGGAATGATTTGATCTTCGCCGCCAGCCCGGGGATTGCGCAATTTCCCGATAATGTGATCGAATGGCTGGCCGGGAAAACCATTCCGGCGCCACTTGGGCTGACGGCCGCACTACGCGCATTCGCGGAAGCAGGCCACTGGCCGGATGAAAACAAAAACCTGCCCTGGGCGCGCGAACCCGGCCGGGCGTATCTGGGTGATTTGGGTATTGCACTGGCGAAAATCCGGGCGATGGCCGGAAATTAAGTGTATTCCTGCTTGACGTGCATCATGGTCGTCATGCATAATAGGCCTAAACGTGATTGTCTCCTTCGCCGGCAAACCAACTGAGGCGCTATGGCGTGGCCTTCGCCCGCGCGAGTTGCCGCCCACCATTCATAAAGCCGCCCTTCGCAAACTCACCCAACTCGAAGCCTCCACTTCTCTCGACCATTTGCGCATTCCACCAGGCAACCGCCTCGAAGCCCTCAAACGCAACCGGGCGGGCCAGCACAGCATCCGCATCAACGATCAATACCGCGTATGTTTTCGCTGGGAAGGCCAGAACGCGCACGAAGTCGAAATTGCCGCTTACCACTAATATGAGCAAACACATCAACGTTCACCCTGGCGAATTGCTCCGCGAGGAATTTTTGATTCCCATGGGCATCACTCCCTACCGGCTCGCGAAAGACACGAAGCTGTCGCATCAGCGGGTCAATGAAATCGTCAATGAAAAGCGCGGCATCTCCGCCGAGACAGATCTGCATCTGTGCGCCTACTTCGGCCTTACGCCCGGCTACTGGCTGCGCGTGCAACTGGCATATGATTTGCGCGAAGCGTTGAACACCCTCGGTCCGAAGATCAAGGCGGCGGTTGATCCTTTGAAAGCGGCATAATAGTTAGGCAATTGGCCGAACGTGTCTCACCCAAAATATAGGATAGTGCTACCTGCAGATTATGGAAACTGGGTGATTCCCCTCTGATTTTGTGCTTGTGAATAGCCGAGGGGGGCGGCTATGCTGGCATCGCTATCCAGTTGACGGGCTGTTGCTTGGGTGCGGTTCTGCGAGCGTTATGCTGCGCGGGGGCAGTCGTGCATCGGCCGAGGATGGCATACCATCCACATGGCCAAAGC
>DATHOB010000040.1:0-19603 GCA_035485355.1 Opitutales bacterium
CCGGCACTCATCTGCGGCGCGCGCGTCTTCAGCACAATAGCCGCCAATCCCGCCTTGGCTGGCACCGGGCCGAACAATCAACCGCTCACGCCTGCGGATATGACCGCCATCAACCAAAATTTCACCCAGGCCTTCAGCTCCATTTTGCAAAGCATCCACGCCAATCTCTCTCAAGCGGACTCCTTGGCGCTGGAAGACCGGGTGGATCTGGCCATCGTCCTGGTGCAGGCCAACCAGATTGACGACGTGAAACAGCAGATACTCGCCTGCATCCGCACCGCCACCTCGCGCGACTTGCGCCGTCTCACCCCCGATCAACTTTACAACTTCCTTTCGTTCATGCGCCAATTGGGCTTGCTGGATGTACGCCCCGGCCTGACGCCGTTCATTCTCACTCTGCTGACCGATGGCCAACGCGTGCAATACACACTCGAAACCGCCAGCACCAACTTCCAAGCCGGCCACTTGACCGAGGCCGCCGCACTGCTCGAAGCCGCCCATGCCCGCGCCCCGGACTCCATCCCCGCCCTCGTCGAACTTGCCCGCTTCCGCGC
Organism: Opitutales bacterium; assembly: GCA_035485355.1. GTDB lineage: Bacteria > Verrucomicrobiota > Verrucomicrobiia > Opitutales > JABDGR01 > JABDGR01. The sequence goes on from DATHOB010000040.1 coordinate 555, forward strand.
CACCGCTCATGACGCTGCCTTGCGCAATGGACCGGCGGCCGTGATGCTGGCCCTTCATGCCCACGAACTTGACCACGGCGAACAGATGGACATCTTGGACGTCCTTGCCTGCGCTTATGCCGAAGCCGGCCAATTCGCGCTCGCCGAAACTACGGAAAAACTCGCGCTCGACAAAGTCACCGCCATACTTGGCGCCAATCTTTCTCCTTCCGATCGCGCCCGCATGACTGACGCATCTAACCAGTATCGCAATCGCATCGCGGCTTTTCACAATCAGCAGCCTTATCATCAATAACGCGGCCGCATGAAATCCGCCCCGGCACTGAGCAAGTTGTACCCGCCGCGTCTGTGGGCCCTGGCCTTGTTGGCGATGGTGGCCTTCGCCGCCACCGATACCATCGTCCATTTGCGCACCACCTGGGACCTTGTCTCGCGCCACTCCGCCGGGCCGCCCATGTCCGACCCGGCTTTCCCCAGTGGTTATAGCGACAATCAGCACGAGCTCATCTTGCCCTACCCCGGCATCGATACCTATCACTGGGTGATGCAAACCCAGTCGATGCTGGCCGGTGCGGGCGCGCGCATCCGCATGGTGGATTATGACAATGCGCCGGATGGCCGCGAAGTGCATTGGAGTTCGCTCATCCGCTGGTGGCTCGCCGCGCTCGCGTGGGCGGACCATGCCACAACCCTCACCTCGTTGCCGCAAGCGGTGGAAGAAGTCGCTCCGTTTGGCAGTGTGTTGATCATTGTCCTTTTAATTTCCCTGGCGACACCACTCGTCGCCCGCCGATTCGGTTCGGCTTCGGCGGCGCTGTTCGCCATCGGCGCGGTCGGTGTCGGCCCGTTTTACGAATCGTTTTCTGTGGGCCGTACCGACCACCATGGCCTGACTGCGCTGGCGGATTTACTTGCGATGCTGTTGCTTATCGGCGGCGGCGCTGGCTGGGTGCGCGCGCGGGAAGAAAATGACACGGACGACCCCGTATTGTCGGATTGGCTGCCCACCCGCCCGCAAGCCCGCAAATGGTTCATTGCTTCCGGCATTGTCGGCGGGGTCGGTCTATGGATTAGCGCGGCTTCGGTGGTGCCGGTGCTCGCGTATCTCGGTCTGGGCGCATTGCTGGCGACTGGCTGGCTGGGCCGAGGACTTGCCAAAACGAGTCTCGCCATTCCCGACCCCAGCTTATGGCGCGTGTGGGGGTGGAGTGGCGCGGCCACGAGCTTGTTTTTCTATTTGCTCGAGTACTTTCCCTCGCACCTGGGCATGCGCCTCGAAGTCAACCACCCGCTTTACGCCTTGGCCTGGGCCGGTGGCGGCGAAATCGTCTTTCGCCTGTCTCGCTGGTGGAGTGGCGGCCCGCTCGCGCAAAAATCTTCCGACTGGGCCTGGCTCGTCGGCAGCGTCTTTGCCGTGGCATTGTTGCCCGTCATTATTCTTTTATTCGGCAACCAAGTCTTCACAGTGAGTGACCCGTTTTTGTGGAAACTTCACAATGATTATATTGAGGAATTTTTCGGCCTTTGGCCATTTTTGAAAAGTCAGCCGTTCATAATATTTATCATTTTTGGCAGTCCCCTGGTGTTGTTGGCGGCTCCAATGGCGGTTTGGCAGTGGCCCGCACTGCGCGTCCCAGTGCGCTGGTGCCTCCTTATCGGTGTCCCGTCAGTGGATTTGGTTCTTCTCCTCATCCCCGAATCGCAATTGACGCATCATTTTTGGTTGATGGAGTTATTGACCGCTGCCGGCATTATCGTACTCGCCAGTTTTTGGCATCCATGGGGTGCGTTCCCCCGGCCCGCCCGGGCCTTGCTGCTGCTGGCGCTGCCGCCCACCGTCATCATGTTCGGCCAGGCGGTTGCACAAGTGCGCTGGGTGGAAATCAGCTACGCACTCTGGCTGGGCGCGCTGGTGGCCGTCGCCGCGGCATTGCGGCTCCATCAGAATTATAAATGGAATATTCCGCGCATTATCGCCGCTGTTTTTCTGCTGCTCTGGGCACTGCTGCCCAACCTGGGCTTCACTGTTTTCTCCTGGGTGCAGGGGGATTGGAAAGGCACGGTCTCCGAAGTTGAAGCTCTCGAATTGATTAACCGCGATGTCGCGCAATCCTTGCGGGCCCGGGAGGGCCACGCCCCGCTCGTCGTCGTCAGCGGCGCCACCAGCAGCACGTGGCTGCTCTATTGGGGCGGCTTCCATAGCCTCGGCACGTATTATTGGGAAAATCTCGCCGGCATGAAAGACAACGCCGCCATCTACGCCGCGCACACCGCGGATGAAGCCCTGGCCCTGCTCGAAGCCCACCACGCCACCCACCTCGTAATCCTCTCGTGGGTGGACAACCCGGCCGAATACACCCGCATTGCCCGCAACCTGCCCAAGGACCAGCCCGCACCCGAAGACGCCTTCATCGAGAATCTCCTCCACGGCGGAACATTTCCCACCTGGCTGCGCCCCATCTATTATCAAATGCCGCCGGGAGATCTTTATAAAAATGCCGCCGCCTTTATTTTCGCAGTCGACCCCCACCAAACCCGGCCCATGGCGCTCACCCGCCTCGCCGAATGGCAAATCCAGGAGAGTCATATGGATGTTGCTGGCCACGCACTGGACGACGCCCTGCAACTCGACCCAAATTGCATCCCCGCTGTTGTCACCGCGGCGCGGCTCGACCATGCCGCCAACAAGCCGGATATATTTAACGCCTGCATCCAGCGTCTGCACACGCTGCTTCCGCATGCCGACACTTTGGAGTTTGCCGACCGGGTGGACCTTGCCGTTGTCTTCGGTCTCGCCTCGGATGTCGCTTCATTACGCGAACAATTAGCACTCTGTATGCGCACAGCCACCCAGCCCGGCTTGCGGTCGCTTCGTCCGGACGCTCTCTACAATTTCCTCGCGTTCGCCCATACCACTGGCTTGCTCACCACGCGACCTGGATTATGGGATGTCGCCAACCCTCTCCTGCCCTTGGGTCTGCGCCTCCAATTGTTCACACAACTCGCCGATCAGGACAAAGCTGCTCATCACCTTGCTGAATCTGTATCTCTGCTGCATCAGGCCCTCGCGCTGGAACCCGCCACCGATCCCAATATTATTAACATCCTCAACCGCCTCGCCTGGATGCTCTCCACGTCGACGGATGACGCCATTCGTAATTCCGCCGAGGCGTTGACCCTGGCCCAGCGCGCCTACGCCATTGATAACGGCCAGCACGTGAACATCATCGACACCCTCGCCTGCGCCTATGCCAACGCCGGAGACTTCAACCAGGCCGTTCAACGCGAACTTGAAGCCATCACCTTGGCCCAATCCGCCAAAGCCACGGACATCGCCGCTGTCCTCCAGACGCGTCTCGTTCTGTTTCAAAACGAAAAACCGTATCGAGAGTGATTGGTCGAATTTCGTTGGAACATGTGGGCTTGATTTAAAATCACCCTCTCGGCAAATGCCCGGGCTCTCGGATCATCATGATTTTTGACTTCTTAATTCCAAAATCATCCTTCTTAATTGTTTCCCTACCCCCCAACAAAGGATTCCCCATGAACTGGCGCGTTTGTCTTGGTTCGTTTTTGATTTTTGCCTCCCCCGCGGCCTTGGCCGCCGATGACCCCACCCCCGCGCCAGTCACTGTCCAGCAAACCGACCAACTCATTGATTTCAACAACGGCTTTGTCGCGTTCACGCTCAACAAGGCCAACGGCGTGATCTATTCCCTGCGCCCGAACCTCAATGGCAAATTCCTCAACGTGCTCAATGAAAACCGGCCCGCAATGGTTTTCGATTACGATTCCGGCATCACCGTGAATGGCCGCAAGGCGCATGTATCCTTTGGCAGCGGCGCCTCCCACGCCACCGCGCGGCTAGTCAATAGTTCGCCCGAATCGGCGGAAATGGCCGTCGCTTACGACCCCACGCCCGATTGCCCGTTTAATGTCGAGGCCCACTACATCCTCCACCGTGGCGACCACGGACTTTATTTTTACCTCACTTACGCCCACGGCCCCGGCATGCTCGCCACCATCATGGAGCAGACCCGCGTCGTTGTCTGGACCTTGCGCGGCACCGACACGTTTACCAACTACGTCGTGGATGACGCCCGCAAAGGCCCTTACCCCGCGGGCGAAGTCCTCGCCACGCCGATGGACACTTCCTGGCTCTACGCCTTCGATAATCAGGTACATTCCAAATACGATTACGCTAATTTTATCGCCGATGACCTCATTCACGGCATCGCCGGCCACGGCGTCGGCCTGTGGCTCATCCAGCCCGGTCGCGAATACGTCAGTGGCGGCCCGCTCCGCCAGGAATTGACGACCCACCAGGACTCCCCGCAAACCCTCCCGCAAAACAACGTCGTCCTCTGGATGCTCCAGGGCAACCACTTCGGCGGGGCGGACATCCCCATCGCTGCCGATGAAAAATGGACCCGCTTTTACGGCCCGGCTTTTCTGTATTTCAATTCGGGCGATACCGTGGACGCCATGTGGACTGACGCCAAAAAAGTGGCCGCCGCCGAAGACGCCAAGTGGCCCTACAATTTTATTAAAAATGACGACTACCCGCTCGACCGCGGCACCGTCACCGGCCAAATCAAAGTCTCTTCCGGAGACAGTGCCAAGGGCGCCTGGGTCGTGCTCGCCTATCCCGGCGATCCGGACTGGTGCATGTCCGTCAAAGGTTATCAATTCTGGACCAAGGCCGACGCCGACGGCAAATTTACCATTTCCAAAGTGCGCCCCGGCAATTACTCGCTCCATGTCACGGGCGGCAATCAATTCGAGGATTATGTGCAGGACAATCTCACCGTCAAAGCGGGCGCGAATAATCTCGGCACACTCAATTGGACGGCCATCACCCACGGACAAAAACTCTGGCAAATTGGCCAACCCGACCGCTCCAGCCAGGAATTCAAGGAAGGCCTCAACTACCGCCACTTCACGAATTACATCCGCTACGGCACCGATTTCCCCAACGACGTCACCTACACCGTTGGCCAAAGCAAGGACAACCAAGACTGGGGCTTCGCCCAATGGGGTTGGTATATGAAACAACCTTACTGGAGCGTCAAATTCGCCGAATCGAAAGCGCAAACCGGCCTCGCCACGCTCACGCTCAGTTTTGCCGCATGGGATTATCCGCGCCCGCTCGACGTTCTCCTGAATGGCCAGGTCATCGCCAAAGTGAGCAATCTAAAAAAATCCGGCATGGCCATTTACCGCAGCGGCGGGCAAGACAGCCTGCGCCAAACCGTGTATCTGCCCTTCGACGCCAGCCTCATCCACGCCGGCGCGAACGAAATGCAATTCGCCCTCGAAGGCGCCCGCCCGTACGACCCGCCTTCCGCCACCAGCCCCCAGGCCGTCAACGGCATCATGTGGGACGCCCTCCGCCTCGAAGTGGACGCCAACGGCAAAGCGCCATAAGGTTCAGTCATAAACGATGGGGCTACCCACCGTTTGACAACCTGCGGTTTCACGCGCATTTTGCGTGCATGACTTCGCGCTGCGTGCAACCCGAACTGCTCGACGGCCTTACGCCGGATCACCCCGATGCCGTCCACAACCGGCGGGATTTGCGGTTCATCAATGCCATCATGGGCAATTACCGCTGGTTCGCGCGCACGCTGCGTGAACACGCATTACCCGACGACCGCCTCCTCGAACTCGGCGCGGGCGAGGGCGACCTGGCCCACTATGTCTTTTCCCAACTAAACGGCACGACCCCCGCTTACGCCGCGCTCGATTTGTGGCCGCGCCCCGCCGATTGGCCCGCCGCCCGGGAATGGAATCGCGGCGATTTGATGCAGTTTTCGGACTATTCCAAATACAACGTCATCGTCGGCAACCTCATTCTCCACCAGTTTACCGACGACCAGCTTACCGAACTCGGGCGCCGTTGGCGCGAATCCGCGCGCCTGCTTATTTTTTGCGAACCCGCGCGCCACCCGCTCCACCTCGCGCAACTCCCCCTCGCGCGTCTCGCGGGCATCAATCACGTCACCCGTCATGACGCCCGGGTCAGCATCGAAGGCGGTTTCGCAGGCCGCGAACTTCCGCAGTTGCTGGGTGTGGATCAGGCACCATGGCGCGTCGCGTTGCAACACACTTTCTTCGGCGCTTATCGTTTAATCGCCGTTCGCAAATAATTTTGCTTCACTGCCAATTCGCCAGGAACGCTAAAACTTTTTTGCATATGAATCTGTATATCCCGGAGTTATGCATAACCCATTTTCATTCGTGTCCATTCGTGGATAAAGCCTTCGCGTCTTTGCGTTGAAATTTCCCATGCCCAATCCGCAACGTATTACCATCATTGGCGGCGGCCTCGCCGGCCTGGCGCTGGGCGCGGCGCTCGCGCGCGAGGGTGCGGCCGTCACCTTGCTCGAGGCCGGTCGCCTGCCGCGTCCGCGCGTGTGTGGTGAATTCATCAGTGGATTGAAGTCGGCCACGATTGCCCGCCTCGGCCTTGCGCCGCATTTGCGCGATGCCACGGTGAACCACACCACCGGTTGGTACACTCGCGGTCGTTTGCGCTGGTCGGCAAAATTGCCGGAGCCCGCCCTGGGCCTCTCGCGTCCCGTGTTGGAAGAACGCTTGCTCCACGACTTCACCACCGCAGGCGGCGAACTGCGCCAAAACACCCGTGCTCCTGTCCCGCCGAAAAACGAAGAAAATATGCCCGGCCAGATATGGGCCGCCGGTCGCCGCCCCGACGCCGCCAGCCCATGGCTCGGCCTGAAAATCCATTGCCGCAATTTGCCCGCGGAACATGATTTGGAAGTGCATCTCGGTCGCGGCGGTTACGTCGGCGTCGCCCGCATCGAGCATGGCCGCACCAACATTTGCGGACTCTTCCGGATGCGCTCGGAAACACGCGGAACCCGCGAAACTTTGCTTGCCGAATATCTCGCCGCCTGCGGTATGGAAAAACTCGCCGCGCGCCTGACTGCGGGCGACCCAGACTATGCCAGCACCGCCGCCGTTTCCGGCTTGGAATTCACGCGCACCTGGCGCGCCGATACTCGCGTCTCCATTGGCGACCACCACGCCGCCATGCCGCCCTATACCGGTCACGGCATGGCCCTTGCTCTGGAAAATGCCGCCGCCGCGCTCGACCCGCTGCTCGCCTACGCCCGCAATGAACAAACCTGGCCCGCCGCCGTGCTCGCCATCCGCCACGCCACCGCCCTCCAACAAAATTCCCGCTTGCGCTGGGGCCGCCGCCTGCATCCGTGGCTGCTTCACCCCTTCGGCCAATCCCTTCTGCTCACCCTCGCTGATTTTCATCTGCTACCGTTTAATTTTTTCTACCAGGCGACCCACGGCAGCAAATCCCTATCCAAAATCCCGTCGTCCGACCTTGCCACAATTTGAAAAACGTCAGCTTTTTCGTTCTTACTTTTTAATTTCTAATTCATAAATGTTTCTCCACGCCCTCGCCAACGTCGTACCCGAACAGCGCCTGACCCAGCGCGAATGCTGGGAAATCCTGCGCCGCTCGCCCGCGACGCGGAATCTCCGGCCCGGCTCGCGCGCCTTGCTGGAAAAAGTTCTCACCGGTGACAGCGGTATCGAAACGCGCCACTTCGCCGTGGGCAATCTTGATCATGTTTTCGATCTCGATGCCGAGGCACTCAACCATGCCTTCGAGCGCGAAGCTCCCGCTCTTGGCGAGCGCGCCCTGCGCAACGCACTGGCCGAAGCGAAGCTCGCTCCCAACGAGTTGGACGCCCTCATCGTCTGCACCTGCACCGGTTACTTGTGCCCCGGCATTTCCAGTTTTGTCGCCGAGCGCGTGGGGTTGCGCCCGGACATTTTTTTGCAGGACATCGTGGGCCAGGGTTGCGGCGCGGCCATCCCCTCGCTGCGCAGTGTCAGCCACGTGCTCGCGGCGCGGCCCGGCGCGAAAGTCGCCTGCCTTGCCGTGGAAATTTGTTCCGCCGCATTTTTTCTCGACGATGATCCCGGCGTGCTCATCTCCCTCTGCCTCTTCGGCGACGGCGCCTCCGCCAGCATCTGGAATGGCCGCCCCGGCCCCACCCGTTTGCGTTGTGACGGCTTCGATGCCCTCCACCTGCCCGCCGACCGCGAATGCCTGCGCTTCCAAAACAGTGGTGGCAAATTGCGCAACCACCTCGACAAAACCGTGCCCGACCGCGCCGCCGCCGCCGTGCGCGTCCTCTTTGAACGCCAGAACGGCACGGCGGATAATATCGGCCAGGTACTCGCTCACGCGGGCGGCAAAAAAGTCATCGAAGCCGTCGGCGGGGCTTTTGACGGCAAATTTGCCTTGGCCGAAAGCACCGCCGTCCTTCGCCAATTTGGCAACATGAGCAGCCCCTCCGTAATGTTTGCCCTCGGCGAAAATCTGAAAAATAATCCCCTCGGCGATTCGCATGCCAACAAAAACGCGGACGATTTGTGGCTGACATCATTTGGTGCGGGCTTTTCCGCGCACTCCTGCCGCCTCACGCGCGCCTAGTGCCTTGCCTCACCGCGCGTCGAGAAACAACGCCGACTGCAGATTGTTCAACAAATATTTGTAGGTGGCGAAGCCATACCCGCGCTCGCCCCATTTCTCCCCATAGGAATTTTTGAAAATAAACTGCGCGTCCTCCATTTTCCCCGTTTTCGTCATATAGCCCACCAGCAAGATGGCATGGAAGTTTTTGTCCACCCCGGGTTGGGCGTCGAGCAGCGCATTGTCTTCAAATTTATTTTGCACCGGCCACTTGATGCCGGCGACGACCGGCACCCCGGCATTAAGCACCTGAATGATGTTCGGAATTTCCACCTTCGGCTCGCGACCGGGGATGTAAAAGCCGTCCACCGGGCTGCGTTTTTTGGCGCGCTCAATCACGTCCGTCGGCGGTTCGATCACATGCGGGTCATTCATCACGAAGTGGTAGGGCACCTCCGCCGCCAGTGCGATGCCGTAGGCCGTCAGCGATTCGGCCACTTCGTTGAGGGAGAATCCGATGTCGAGCGTCTCCTCGGGATTTTTTGGAACCGCGAGGCTGAGTTTGCCCAACGTCTTGAGCGTGGCCCATATCAAATATTCCTCGGAAAATTCCGGCGCCGGGCCCGCCGCCGGGGCGCGTTGATACTCGAGCGCGCTCACCAGCGCAAACACTGCGCAACTGGGCCGCGCCCCCTGGTTTTTCACGCCGATACCCAATTGGTCAAATCGCGGCTGCATGTTCACTTCGTTGAAAACTTTCGGCGGCGAGCCAAAACGCTGCAAAATTTCCTGCGCATTCAGCACTGGTGGGCCCTTGTCCCCGGCGGCGGCGTTGGCCTCGACTTTGCGGGCATCATTCTGCGCCTGTAATTTCGCGGCCTCGGCGCTGGCTTTCGCCGGGTCGTAATTAAATCGCTTTTGCAAATCCGCCGGCAAATCCGCCATCGGCACGGAGACGATGCCGTCGCGATGCGCGAAAACTACCATCAGCGCAGTTACCTGCAAAACCCGCGCATTGTAATACACATTCGTGCCTACTTTCATCTCGGGAATGACGTCCGAAACCTTCCCCGTGCTTGCCGGTGCCGCGGATGTCACGGCACTCGCCGTGGCTGGAGCCAACACCTGCCCCCGCACCATCGCCACCAGACTCAGTCCGAGTCCCAGCGACAAAATTAACCGTAGTTTTGACCACGAATTTATCACAGCGATAGCCCATGCTAGCAAAAATTCCCGGCGGTTAAAACTCTTTATCTGCAACCCAGGCCGTCGCTTAATCCAGCGTCCGCCGGAAGCGCACCACGGCAATCGTCATCGACGCCAGAAAAAACACCCCGATAGGCCACATCTGCGGCCAGACTTCCGCAAAGCCGTTCCCCTTGAGTAAAATTCCGCGCACAATGCGCAAAAAATGTGACAGCGGCAGGAGCGAGCCAATCGTCTGCGCCCATTGGGGCATCCCGCGGAACGGAAAGAAAAATCCAGACAGCATCATCGAGGGCAAAAAATAGAAAAACGCCATTTGCATCGCCTGCAACTGGCTTTGCGCCAACGTCGAAAAGGTGATGCCCACGCCCAAATTCGCCATCACGAACAACAGAATGCACGCCCCCAACAGGCCGAAGCTCCCCACCTCCGGTACGTCGAACAAATACCTCGCCGCCAGCAAAATCACGCACGCTTGCACGTAACCAACAAATATATAGGGCAAGATTTTCCCCAGCATTACTTCGGCCGGGCGCGCCGGGGTGGACAGCAGGTTTTCCATCGTGCCGCGTTCTTTTTCCCGCACGATGGCCATCGCCGTGATGTTCACCATCGTCATCGTCAGCACGATGCCGAGCAGCGCGGGCACAATGTTGACCTGCGATCGGCGCTCCGGGTTGTACATCAAGTGCAGCCGGTAATCCACCGGCGGGGGCGGCGTGGCCACGACCGTGAACATTCCCTGCAAATCCCGCGCCGCCGCGGTCTGGATGACCCCCGCCGCGCCCACCGCGTTACCCACCGCCACCGGATCCGTCGCGTCGGCCTGCACCAACAACTGCGGGTGCTGGTTGCGCAACAGGTCCCGGGAAAAATTCGGCGGAAACGTGATGACAAACATCGCGTCGCCATCCGCCAGCATTTCCTGCGCGTCCGCCTCGCTCACCGACTGCGGCGCAATGTCGAAATAATCCGTCGTGCGCAAACCTTCGACAATCGATTGCGGAATGGGGCCGGTGTCGCCGGTCACCACCACCGCCGGCAAATGCTTCGGGTCGGTGTTGATGGCGTAGCCAAACACAATCAATTGCATCAGCGGAATGCCGAACATCATGCCAAACGTCAGCCGGTCCCGCCGCATTTGGATGAACTCCTTGCGGGCCATGGCCCAAAACCGGTGAAATGAAAATCCGTTGAACATGGCCGTTTAGTTAAAGTTGTCCTGCGCGCTGCCTTGCAAGTGGATGAACACATCTTCGAGCGAAGGCTTGCTCGGAGTCGCGGTTACTCCCGGGCCCTCCACCGCTTCGACCGCCATGCGCACGGCCTCGGCATCAGCACCACAGATATGCAAGGCGCTACCGAACGGCACCACGGAAACTTTGGGCCAGCCATGCAGCGCGACCACCAATTCGCTCGGGTTGCTGCTCTCCACGCGCCATACCGTCAAGCCCGCCCCAGCGACCACTTCCTCCACCGTGCCATGCGTCAGCAGCTTGCCGTAGGAAAGATACGCGACGCGGTGGCAGCGTTCGGCCTCGTCCATATAGTGCGTCGCAATCAGCACGCTCAAGCCCTCCGCTGCGAGCTCGTGAATCTGCTCCCAAAAATCGCGGCGCGCCTTGGGGTCCACCCCCGCCGTCGGCTCGTCGAGCAAAAGTAATTTTGGCCGGTGGATCATGCACGCCGCCAGCGCGAGCCGTTGCTTCCACCCACCCGAAAGCGTCCCCGCCAGTTGCTTGCGCCGCGCCGTCAGCCCCAGTTGTTCGAGCGAAGCCGCCACCGCCGTGCGCCGGTCCGGCAACGCGTAAATGCGCGCGACGAAATCAAGATTCTCCTCAATCGACATATCCTCGTAGTAACTAAACTTCTGCGTCATGTAGCCGACTTCGAGCCGAATGCGGTCGGACTGCGTGCGCAGATTGTACCCCAAACAAGTGCCTTCGCCATCGTCGGGGGTGAGCAGACCGCAGAGCATGCGCATGAAGGTCGTCTTGCCGCTGCCGTTCGGGCCGAGAAAGCCGTAAACTTCACCGCGCCGCACTTCGAAATCAATATGATCCACCACCGCGCGCGGGCCGTAGTGCTTGGTCAAGCCCTTGACGTCCACGGCCAGTCCGGTCGCGCCGTTGGGCGCGCCCGGCGCAGGGGGAGCGGCAGTCGGCGCGGCGTTCATGGCTGCAAGCTCACTTCGGCGGGCTGGCCCACATGCAGTTCGCGCGCCACCTTGGGGTCGAAATCCGCCTCGACCAAAAAGACGTATTTGTAATTTTGGCTGTCGCTGTAAATCACCGGCGGCGTGAACTCGACCTCTGTCGAAACGAAGCTGACCTTCGCCTTCACCAAGTCGATTCCATCCAGCTTCACCGTCACCTCTTGCCCGAGTTTGACGCGGTTGATTTCCCCTTCCGGCACATAAAAGCGCGCACGCAATTCCTCCGCTGGCAGGAGCACGACCACCGCTTGCCCTGAAGCCACGCGCTCACCCGTGCGATACAAAGTATCCTGCACCCAGCCGGCCTGCGGCGCGGTCTGTGTTTTTTGGTCGAGCATCCACTTCGTATGGTCGCGCACGGCCTCCGCCGCCAGCAAGTCCGCCGCCGCCTGGTTGATCTGGTCGTCGCGCGAGCCCAGTTTCCCCGTAGCGAGTTGATTCGCGTCGCGCTGCGTCACCGCGGTGTATTGCTGGGTCAAAAACTTCAGCCGGTCCAAATCATTGGCCGACACAAAATCGCCCGGTTGCAATTTCTGGTTGCGGTCCCACTCGGTCTTGGCCTGGTCCAGCAAAGCTTGGTCGGCCTTTAATTGCGCGTCGAGCTGGGCCAGCTCTGTGTCGCGCAATCCTTTGCGCAAATCGTCCACATGCGCCTGGGCGGAGGCCACATGCTGCTCCTCCTCGCGCAATTCGTCCACCTCCGGCTTCGGGTCGAGCGCAAATAATGGCGCACCAGATTCCACCCAGTCACCCCGCCGGATTTTGAGCTCGAGTAACTGTCCCTCCTGCGGGGACGCCACGCCGAGGAAGCGCCCATCCAGATAGCCCTGGTACACGCCGTCCTTGTGCGCGCTCTTGTTGTCGCAGCCCGCCAGCAACGCCGCGGCCAAGGCCGCCGCCAAAAATTTTCCCGCTGATTTCATACGCTCGTTTATAATAGCCCACCGCCAAAAGGCAAGCATCCGCCATCCAGACCGGAGCTGGCCAAACTACTCGTTTTTTCATTCTTCCTTCTCCATCCAAAATTCTTAATGCTGCCGGGTTCGCATCCCTTGCCTGCCCATGTCCTTGTTTCGTGCACCTTCACCCACCCCCGGCCCCACCGCTTCCACGGGCTTGGTGGTCGACGGTTCCACGCAATTTCTCGCTGTTACCTTGCCGGGCCGCGAAAGCGTGGTTTTCCCGGAGTTGCTCGCCATGGTCAAAAACGCGGGCTTTCAGAACGAGCCCTCTAACCGCAAATGGTGGTTGCGCGACCGGCACCGCGTGCTCGAATTCCTCGCCCGCCACCTGCCCGACTTGCGGGAAAAATACCGCGCGCAATTCACGTCCGCATTTCAACAACGCACCGCGCAATTGCAATTCGCCACGCTCACCGCCTCGGCCAGCAGCACGGGCGATAAATTTGAAGTGAGCCTCGAATTGAGCGCGCCCGGCGCGGATGAAGCCGCCTTGCGCGCCGCGCTCGCCCGGGGCTCGCCGTATGTGGAAACTCCGCGCGGCCTCGTGCTCGTCAACCCCGATGCCCTGGCCAAGCTCGCCTCCGCCCAGCAAGCCCTCGGCGGCCCGACCGCCGGCAATTCGCCGCTCGCGCGTTTCCGCCGCACAATGACCGCCGCGGAATTGCCCGCCACCGAATCGCTCCTGGAATCACTCGCCGTGCCGTTCGAAACTCCCGCCACCTGGAAATCCCGCAGCGAGTCCTTGCGCAATCTCCATCAACTTGCGCCCGCGCCCTTGCCGCCGGAATTATCCCGCCGCCTGCGCGAATACCAACGCATCGGCGTCGCGTGGCTGTGGCATCTGTGGTCGAACAAACTCGGCGGCGTCCTCGCCGACGAAATGGGCCTCGGCAAAACCGCGCAAGCCCTCGCGTTTTTGCACTGCCTGCATCGGCCCAATTCCCTCGCGGCAATGCCCAACGCGCCCTCGCTCGTCGTTGCTCCCGCCGGCCTCCTGGGCAACTGGCGGCGCGAATCCGCAATCTGGACTTCGGGATTGCGCGCATTCACCCATCACGGCGCGGAACGCCTCACCTCCTCCGAGCAAGCCGCCACGTTCGACCTGGTCTTCACCTCCTACGCCACGCTCGCGCGCGACGCCGAATTATTGACCGGAGTGGAATGGGCCGCCGTCATCGCCGACGAAGCCCAGCACGCCAAAAACCGCCGCTCCCACGCCGCCCGCGCCTTGCGCGCGCTCCGCGCTCGTTCGCGTTTCGCCCTCACCGGCACCCCGCTCGAAAACAGTTTCGAGGATTTGCGCTCGCTCTTCGAATTCATTTTGCCCGGCTACCTCGCCTCCGCCAACAACCCGCGCGAAATCAACTCCGCCGCCGACCGCTCCGCCAGCGACGCCGCGCTCCGCCGCCGCGCCGCGCCGTATGTCCTGCGCCGCACGAAGGCGCTCGTCGCCCCCGAACTGCCGCCCAAAATCGAGCAGACCATATTCTGCGAAATCGAACCGCGCCAAAAGGAGCTCTACGCCAAAACACGCGAACGCGCGCGCGCGGCGTTTTTCCAACTCGCCATGGGCAATGCCAGCGATGGCCGCCTGCGCATGGCCGCATTTGAAGAGCTTTTGCGCCTGCGCCAAGTCTGTGCCGACCCGCGCCTGCTCGACCCGGATTTCACCGCCGACGATTCCACCAAGCTCCGCGCCTTGCGCGAACTTTTGGATGAAGCCGTGGACGGCGGCCACCGCGCGCTCGTGTTTTCGCAATTCACCTCCGTGCTCAATTTGATCGAGCCCGCGCTCGCCGAGGCCAGCTTGCCCAGCCTCCGCCTCGATGGCTCCACGCCCCCGCGCGACCGGCTCGCTATTTGCGACCGCTTCAACACCGACCCCGCCGTGCCCGTGCTCCTCATCTCGCTCAAAGCCGGCGGCACCGGCCTCAACCTTACCGGCGCGGACACCGTCATCCATTTCGACCCGTGGTGGAACCCCGCCGTCGAAGCGCAGGCGACCGACCGCGCCCACCGCCTCGGCCAGACCCGCACCGTGACCAGCTACAAACTCATCGCCGCCGACACTGTCGAGGAACGCGTCCTCGCCCTCCAGCAAACCAAAGCCGCCCTCCTCGCCGACTTCTTCGCCGAAAGCGCCACCACCCTCGATAAAATCTCGCTGGCCGATGTGCAGAAGCTGTTGGAGGATTGAGTGTGGATTAATTTTGTTTGGGTAAAATGGGATTGATTTTATACCAATATCGCCACTCAATTTGTCCGCCCCACAATGAAACTTGTCCAAAAACGCCCGATGCTTGCGCAGATGGAATATGAAATTTCCGACACCGCGCTGAAAATATCCGCGCAAAAGCGCTTTAGCGGCACGAGCTTCGAGATTCCCTACGCCGCCATTCGCCCGGATATTTCCCAAGTCCGCAAGTTTCCCATTGAGCATCTGGTCAAAGCCATCATTTTGCTGGGGATGGCTGTTTTGCTGCTGGCGGCAATTGTCCATGTGCTGAATACGCCGACTACGCATACGGACTCCCGCAATGGTTTTATTGTTTTAATTGCAGTGCTGGCCGTGCTTTCATTTCTGCTTGGATTTCGTTTTGCCTTTAAGTTTTACGTGCAAAAAGTTGACTGCTTCGTCATCAACACCCGCCGCCAGAACCCGATGCTCAATGCTGGCCCGCGCCGCGGCTCGGGCCGCATTCTGATGAACCAAACCCTTGTCATCCACCGGCTCATCCCCAATGAACGCCATGTGACGGAATTTCTCGATATCCTGAAGGAGAAAATTGACGAGGCCAAATTTCAGAATCCGCCGAGTATCGGCTGAGGCTCAATTCGCCTGTGCATCGGCCTTCGCGAACGAGTCAATGTAAACCGTGCGGAGGTGTAGTGGCTGTTGGAGGATTGAGTGGGTGTTAAAATTGTTTGGAAAAGTAGCGCAGTGCTTTAGCCCGCGCTCCGAATCCCGGCAACTCCCTAAAAATTAATTCCCCATCCGCTACTCATACGCCTCTTTAATCTGCTCCCACAATTTTTTTTGCGCCGCCGTTTCCGCCGCGGGGACTTTTACCGCGAGCACCGCATATAAATCTCCCTTCTCGCCGCCGGGTTTCGTCAATCCCAGCCCCTTTAACCGCAATTGTCGGCCCGGACTCGCCCCCGGCGCAATCTTCACTGACACGGATTTCGTCAACGTGGGCACGGTTTTTTGCGCGCCGAGCGCTGCTTCCCATGGCGCGAGTTCCAAATCGTAGTACAAATCCGCGCCCTCGACCCGGAAGTCCGGATGTTTTTGCAGCCGCACGTTTAAATATAAATCGCCCGGCTCGCCGCCGCGCGGCGCCGGTTCGCCCTTGCCCGCAACGCGGATGCGCTGACCGTCGCTCACGCCCGCGGGAATGCGCACCTTCAGCGTCTCGGTCGCGCTTTTGCCCGCTCCACTCCGCCGAAAACTCAACAACCGCTCCGCGCCATTGCTTGCTTCTTCGAGCGTCACCAACAAGTCCGACTGTAAATCATTGCCCTGCGCAGGCCCGGCCTCTTCGCCCCCCCACTCCATGCCGCCGGGCATTCCCCCTGCGCCACCCCTCGCCGCCCGTCCTTGCGAGCCAAAAAAGTGCTCGAAGAAATCACTAAAGCCGGTAGTGCCGCCAAAATCATATTCCGCGCTGCCGCCCCGCGCACCCGCCGCGCGGCGAAATCCGCCCCCCGTTCCACCCGGCGGCGGGCGAAATTGCGGCCCATGCTCCCAATCGGGGCCCAGCTCGTCGTACCGCTTGCGCTTGTCCTTGTCGCCGAGCACCTCGTACGCCTCGTTGAGTTCCTTGAATTTCTCCTCGGCGCGTTTTTTATCTGTCGCGGTGTCGGGGTGGTATTGGCGCGCGAGCTTGCGGAAGGCCTTTTTCATGTCCTCCTCGCTCGCATCGCGGGGAACCCCAAGCGTCTTGTAGTAGTCTTTAAATTCCATCGCCATCCACCCTCTATGCAGGAATTACCCCCGTCTGGCAAGCGGGGGACATCATTCCAATCATAATTTCCCCCGATTATTGGTTTCCCATTTCCGGCCTCATCCTTATCCTCCAGCATCATTGTAACCCGCCTCCTACTGCTACACTTCCTCCGCTCCTCTGATCCTTTGCTCCTAGCCTCTTTCCCCCATGCGCTCCGACGAACTTTTCACCCTGCCCCGTTCGCTCGCGGGCTTTGCTCCCTTTTTCGCCGCGGATGCGCCGCCCTGGGCCTGGGTCGAGCGCATCGCCGCCGCCCTCGCGAGTGTGCCCGAGTCCGAATTTCGTTTAGGGGTCAATGTTCCGTCCGGGCTGCGCGTCGAGGGCCTCGTTTACCTGCACCCCACGGTCAAACTCCCGCCCTACGGCGTCATCCAGGGCCCGGCGTGGATTGGCGCGCATACCGACCTCCGCCCCGGTGTGTTCATCCGCGGCAATGTCATCACTGGTGAAAAATGCGTGCTCGGCAATAGTTGCGAATATAAAAATTGCCTGCTCCTCGATGGCGTGCAGACCCCGCATTATAATTATGTCGGCGACTCGGTGCTCGGCAACCGCGCCCACCTCGGCGCGGGCGCAATCTGCGCCAATCTCCGCCTCGACCAAAAACCCGTCGCTGTGCAAACCCCCGCCGGGCGAGTTGAAACTAATCTCCGCAAACTCGGTGCGCTCATGGGTGACGACGCCGAAGCCGGCTGCAACTCCGTCCTCCAACCCGGAGCCATTCTCGGCAAACGCGCCGCCGTATTCCCCGCCATTGCCTTCGCTGGCTACCTCCCGCCCAACACCCTCGCCGCCACCCGCGCCGAAATCCGCCATCTGCCACGGCCGGAGTAACCAAAAGTGCGCGTGTTTGTCGGGGGAAAATTAAGTCAGCAACAAATCCAAAGCAAGCCGGTGCAATCGCGGAGTGGCAGCGAGACATGATTTTCCGTTGCCCACTTCTTCGCCTTGCCAATCCGTGATGACGCCGCCCGCGCCGCGAATGATGGGCACCAGTGGCAACACGTCCCACGCATTGTGCGCCACCCCGTCGCCCATGACATCCGCCTGCCCCGTCGCCACGAGCAAATAGCCAAAACAATCCCCCCACGTGCGCACCAGCCCCGCCGCACCGAGCAGGCGCCGCCGCGCCGCCGCGTTGTGAATCTGCGGAATGTCGTCGGACATCGAGGTCGTCAACAACGTCGCTTCCTGCAGAGAGCGGGTGTCGCGCATCCGCACCACTGCTCCATTGAGCGTCGTTTGCGCGCCGTCGCCCACACACAGCAAATTCAAAATGGGCTGGTGAATGGCGCCCAACACCGGCTTCCCTTGGTGGAGCAGCCCGATCAACGTCCCAAACAACGGCACCCCGTGGATGAACGATTTCGTGCCGTCAATCGGGTCGAGCACCCAGGTCCACTCCGCGTCCGCGCGCTCCGGGCCGTATTCCTCGGCGATGATTCCATGTTGCGGAAAGCGCGCGTTGATTAATTTCCGCATCGCCGCCTCCGCCCCGCGATCCGCTTCGGTCACCGGCGTGAGATCGCTCTTATGCTCGATGGTCAACGCGGGATTCCAAAAGTGCTTTTGCACAATCGGCCCGCTGGCGGCCACCAGCTCGGCGACCAACAGACGGTAAGGATCAAGCTCCAGCTTGGCATTCATGGATTGATGCTACCGCAGGAGCACCGCAATGGAAAGTGCGGAGTTCAAACTCTTAATTTTAAACTTCGCACTCCACACTTCACACTTTGTTTTTCCTCCTTCATCCTTCCGCCATGCCCTCTTGGCCCTCCACTTCCATCCACGTCCTCGATTTCGAAGGCAGCCGGCGCAGCGGTGTGGTCGAATATGGTGTGGCCACTTTGCTTGATGGTAAAATCATCGCCACGCACACACGTCTCTGCGCGCCCGTCGGGCCGCTCGCCACGGTGGAGAGTTCCATCCATGGAATTTCTGCGTCTGATACCACCAACGCCGCGCCCTTTGCCGCCGAACAATCTTTGTTTGCCCAACTTCGTCAAACCGGCCCCTTGGCCGCCCACCACGCCCCCATCGAACGCGCGCTCCTGCGCCGCACCTGGCCCATTCCGCCCGCTTCACCCGACTTTGGCGCTGCAGACTCCGCCACCGCGCCCCGCCTCGCCGAGTGGGGCCCGTGGCTCGACACCCGCCGCATCTACGAACACCTCTACCCCAATCTTTCCAAC
>DATHOB010000041.1:0-6295 GCA_035485355.1 Opitutales bacterium
CATTATCCCGCCTCTCTACTGAAGATCTGCTCGCCAACGACATGGGCGATACCACCCATCAGATTTTTCATTATTTGAGTTCGGCCATGTTTTTCATGCACTGGGTACTTGCGATCTGGGTTTTGGCGGCCATTTGCGCAAAACGCTGGCATGATTTAAATTTTCCAGGCTGGCTGGCGGTGGTCAACACCCTGCCGGTGTTGTTCGTGGGCGTGGTTTTCCTGTCCTTTTTCGGTGCGGTGGATCGCGACCTCATCCACCGCATCACCGTTACTCCGGATCCGCAAAATGGCACTTTCGCCGTGCTCGCCGGGATTTGCAAAGATTACAAAGCGAATTTTCTGGAGCCGCATATGCTGACCACGATGTTTTTTGTGACCATCGTCATTGGCGCTTTTTGCTACATCGGCGTGATGCGGGGTGATGACCGCGCCAATCCCTACGGCAAAGCCAACGCCTGACTCCCAACGACTGATTTTTTCTGAGCTGTGAATCCTGAAGTCGTCATCGAAGACCGTGCGGTGCTATTTTCCTTTCACGGGCGCATCCGGCGTTCGACTTTTTGGGACGGCGGGGCGGCGTGTGTCCTTTTGTGCCTGTTTATTGGCGTGGTGGTGCTGGCGATGTCCATTGCGGGCTTGGCCGCAACTCAACTTTGGATCGCCGCTGGGGTGCTGGCACTCCTCCCATTATGGATATGGCTGGCGGTCTGCGCCAAGCGCTGGCACGACCTGGGTTTTCCGTTGCCGATGCTTGTCCTTAATCTTTTGCCATTGGGCGCGCTCGTTTTGGTGAAAACCCAGCCCATGGTCGCCGCCGCGGTGGCCGGGGGGCTTGTATTGGTTTCTGTACTTTATCTCGGTCTGGCCAAGGGTGCGTCAGGGCCGAATAAATTCGGCGAACGGTCATTTTAAATTTGGCGTCAGCCGCGCGCGGAGCGTTGGGGGCGTTTGATTTTTAATGCGGTAAGGATTTCCGCCAGCGGGCGCGTGTTGAAAATCTGCTCTTTCGTCAGCCAGCCTTTGCGCGCAATGAGCACCCCCATGCGCACAAATTCCAAATCCGTCGTGCTGTGCGCATCGGGGTTGATGACACAGAGCACGCCCTTATCCGTTGCCTGCCGCCAATACCGCCAATCCAAGTCGAGGCGCTGGGGTTGCGCGTTGAGTTCGATCATCTTTTTGTTCGCGGCGGCGGCGTCAATAACTTTGCCAATGTTCAAGGCATAGCCCTCGCGCTGCAAGAGCAGCCGGCCCGTGGCATGGCCCAGCATCGTCACCCGCGG
Organism: Opitutales bacterium; assembly: GCA_035485355.1. Classification (GTDB taxonomy): domain Bacteria; phylum Verrucomicrobiota; class Verrucomicrobiia; order Opitutales; family JABDGR01; genus JABDGR01. The sequence goes on from DATHOB010000041.1 coordinate 1,286, forward strand.
ATGTTCGAGCGCGCGGATGATGCGCTTCGTCATGGCCGCCTCATCGGCGCCCTGACCGTAACGATTGTGCGCCGACGCCACGACATAATCGAGCTGCGCCAATACGCCGTCGTCATAGTCCAACTCGCCATCCTTGAGGATGTCGCATTCCGTGCCGGCAAAAATATGCACGCGAAATTTCTTGGAGTCATTTAGTCCGCGGATTTTTTCCACCTGCGCGAGCAACTGTTCCTCGTTTAAGCCATGGGCTTGAAAAGAAGACTTGGAATGATCGGCAATGCCCAGATATTCCCAGCCGAGTTTCTCCGCCGCCGCGGCCATTTCTTCCAAAGAGGCGTGGCCGTCCGAAGACGTGGTGTGGTTATGGAAGGCCCCACGCAGATCACCATCCTCAACCAGCTTCGGCAACGGCCCTCTTTCTGCGCGTTCGATTTCGTCGAGCCCTTCGCGCAATTCTGGCGGAATGGGGTGCAGCCCAAGTTTTTTAAAAATATCATCTTCGCTCTTGGGGGTGATGACACTCTGCGCCTCGGGTCCGCCCGTGGTCGGGTCGTCCTTTTTGGAAAGGCCCCATTCGCTGAGGCTCAGGCCCTGCGTGAGTGCGCGCGAACGCATTTTGACGTTGTGGTCCTTGGATCCGGTGAAATGGTGCAGCGCAAAATAAAATTGCTTGAGCGGCACAACCCGCAAGTCCGCCTGCGTGCCGTCTTGGAGGCGCACGCTGGCCTTGGTGCCGCCGGAAGCGGTAATTTCCGCCACGTTCGGCTGGGTGGTGAACCATTTCATTGCCGGTTCGGGGTTTGCCGCCGCCACCAAAAAATCCAAATCACCAATCGTTTCCAGCCCGCGCCGCAGGCTGCCGGCATGCGACACCCGTTCCACACCTTTGATTTTGCCCAGGCCTTCCACAATCGGCGCCGCCACCTGCCAGGCGTCCCACCACAAATGGCGGCGGCCATAAGCTTCCTTGTTTTTGATTCCGGCCATAATATTTTCCTGCGTTTTTGCGCCAAAGCCCGCCAGCGCCGCGACTTTGCCCTCGGCGCAAGCTTCCGCGAGTTTGGCCAGGGAATCCACGCCGAGCTTCGCGTGTAACGTCATGATTTTCTTCGGCCCCAGCCCGGGCACGCCGAGCATTTCTACCAGGCCCGGTTTCACGCTGGCCTTCAACTTGTCGTAGTAGGGGAGTTCGCCAATTTGGTACAGCGTGGTGATTTTTTCCACCAAGGCTTCGCCGAGGCCGGGAACTTCGCCCAGTGTGCCAGCCGCGATGCGCTCACCCAAATCGTCTTCCAACGCACCTAGCGCCCGCGCACCATTTTGGTAGGCGCGCACCTTGAATGGATTTTCGCCGGATAGCTCCAGCAGCGTGCCGATTTCCTCCAGCACCTCGACTATTTGGGATTTGTTCATGCGCCCGCTTATTTGCGAATGACACTCGGTGCGCGGGGGTCGGTTCCGGCGGTTTTGTGGTAGGCCCCCGTCTGTTTGTCTCGCATGTATTTGGTAAAACCTTTCTGCTCGACATTTTTTTCCTGCAGCATCGCCTTGGTGCGGCCCGGAGTGTATTTCGCGGTGATGGCCGTCGGCTGATAAATTCGGCGCAAGGGCAATCCCGTAACGGGGTGGTGCGTCAGCGCCTTGGCGCTCATCGGCTGCTCCACTTCCAGCATTTCGCCTTCTGACCCATCGGCGCGGATCTCCTGGTAAACGTAAATCGGCATGGATAGAATCTAGTCCGCGTCAGTCGCTTTTGCAAGCGTGGGAAGGGCAATGAGGTTACTTGGTCTTTTTGTTTCCACTACGTATTTGTTCAACCAGTAAATGCCTTGCGGCTTTGCTGCCGAGTGAGACTTCGCGCCCATCGGCTAGGGTGATGACGAGGAGGTCGGCCACTGGGTCGCGGCGGGTAAGTTTCAGGCGGCGACCAGGGTGCAGGCCGGCTTCGTGGAGGAAACGCAAAAATTCCGCGTCTTGCCGCGTGATGCGGGCCAATGTCGTGTTCGTGCCGGCGGGCAAATCCGCCAAGGGTAGGGCGGGGTGGTTGGGCATCCGCCCTGCCGCGGAGGGAATGGGGTCGCCATGCGGGTCCACACGCGGATGGCCGAGAAAGGCGTCGAGCCGCTCGACGAGCCGGTCAGAGAGCGCATGTTCGAGCAACTCCGCCTCTTCGTGGATTTCCGACCAGTCGAGGCCGAGGGTTTGCACCAAAAACATTTCGATGAGACGGTGCTTACGCAGCATTTGCAGGGCGAAGCGCTCACCGGAAGGGGTCAGCCGTGCGCCGACGCGCGGCGTATGCCGCACCAAACCCGCGCGAGCCATGGCCTTGACCATCGTGGTCGCCGTGCCGGGGACGACGCGCATCGTCCGCGCCAGTTCACCCATGAGCACAGGTTGACCCGGCTCGTCCTGACCGAGCAGGTAGAGTTGCTTGATGTAGTTTTCAACCGTGCTGGTGGGCATGGCGGGGTGGGGTGAAGAGCAAATAACCCTATTCATTTTGAATTGTCAAAGTTAATCCCATTCACAAGGACTGCTTAAATTGGCCCAAGTCCGATTTTTCATTTTGACTTGTCAAAATAGCCAATTTTACTTATCGTGCTGTTTGCTAATGAACGAAATGGAGACATTGCCCACAAAGGCTGCGAAACCCGCGGCACCCCCGCCCGGCGGGGTTTCGCTGGAAGGGCTGCATGCCAGCGTGCGGCTGCCCGATTTGTCGGCCAAGCCCTGGCGGCAGTATCTGGCTTTCTTTGGGCCGGGATTATTGGTGAGCGTAGGCTATATGGACCCCGGCAATTGGGCGACCGACCTGCAAGGCGGCGCACAATTTAAATTTTCGCTGTTATGGGTGGTGGGCCTGTCCAGCCTGATGGCGATTTTTCTGCAGCTGGCTTCGGCGCGCCTCGGTTTGGCGACGGGTCAGGATTTGGCGCAGTGCTGCCGGGATTTTTTGCCGAAATGGACGCGCTGGCCGAATTACCTCAGTTGCGAACTGGCCATCGCAGCGTGTGATTTGGCCGAGGTGCTGGGCAGCGCGGTCGCCATCCATTTGCTGTTTCCCCGCATTTCGCTGCTGGCGGCGGTGATTATCACGGCGTTCGATGTGCTCTTGTTGTTGTCCCTGCAACGCCTGGGCATGCGGATGATTGAGGCGTTCATCCTCGTCATGGTGGCGACGATTGCCGGATGTTATTTCATTGAGATATTTTTCCTCGCGCAAACGACGCCACCGTTCGGTGCAATGGCGGGCGCATTGTTGGCTCCCGATTTGCGCGGCTTTTTCCACAGCAATGACCTGGTGTTTGTCGCCATCGGGATCATCGGCGCGACCGTGATGCCGCATAATCTTTACCTGCATTCCGCGCTCGTGCAATCCCGCCAGTTGTCGAAGGATGAACCGTCGGTTCGCCGCTCCATTCGCTACAACACGCTGGATACCACGGTCGCGCTCACCATCGCATTTTTTGTGAACGCGGCGATTCTCGTGCTCGCGGCGGTCGTCTTTTATGGTCATGATCACGCGACTTTGGCCTCAGGGCGGACGATCCCGCTCAATGCCAATTCGGATTGGATTCAAGATGCGTACCTGACGCTGGAACCCTTGATGGGGACGGCGGCGGCCAGCATCCTATTTGCGGTGGCGCTGCTGGCGAGCGGCCAAAGCAGCACCATCACCGGCACGTTGGCCGGGCAGGTGGTGATGGAGGGCTTCATGCATTGGAAAATTCGCCCGTGGGTGCGCCGCCTCATCACGCGGCTGGCGGCTATCGTCCCAGCCATCGCCTTCATCGCCTTGCGCGGCGATCAGAGCATTAATGACCTGCTGACTCTCAGCCAAGTCGTGCTGGCCATGCAACTTCCGCTGGCGATGTTCCCGCTGTTGTGGTTTACGTGTTCGAAGCGACGCATGGGGGCGCATCGATTGGGCAAATTCCTCACGGTGGCGGGGTGGGCCTCGTGCATAATCATCACGGCGCTCGACCTTTATGAATTGCCAGGCGCGCTGCACAATGCCTGGGGGATTATCTCCGGAAAATAAAAACTTGGTTTAGCAAGGGAATTTGCCTAATGCATCGGGCTACCCAATGTTCTTAACAGTAAAACGCACTTTTGTATGTGCCGCGTTATTTCTTTTTGCCAGTCAGTGTTTTTCAACACTTTCTGCCGCGAATGATTCTACTCCTGCCACTCCTGCTGGTTTTTGGAACCAGCCGAATCTCTTTTCCGACGATGCTCGCCAGCAGTTGAACGATGCCGGATGGTCGCCATTCGGCACCTTGTACGGAGAAATGTGGGGCAATGTGCAAGGCGGCATCCGCAATGGTTGGACGCACGTCCTTTTGCTCAATGCCGGGGTGGAGGCGGATATGCAAAAGCTGGCCGGTTGGGATGGTGCCACGCTTCGCGCGTCATTTGAATGGATTCAAAGCACGCATCCCGACCACAACACAGGCGCATTCAATGAGCCGACCAGCGCGGATGCCTCCGATCAGATTCGCATCTACAATCTCTACTTGCGGCAAAAACTGGGTGACGACCAATTGTTGCTCAAAGTCGGACAAATTGGCGTGGATGATGATTTTGCCCAATGTCCCGCTGCAACCTTGTTCATCAACCCGGGAATAACGATGCAGCCGGTAATTGCCAACCAAGTGCTGACTAACGGCGACCCTTCCACTCCACACTTTCCCTTGGATGCGCCGGGCATATTCGCCCGTTTCGACCCCAAGGGGTGCCCGGTATATTCGCAAGTGGGGGTGTATCTCAGTGATGCCGGGCCGGATGTGAGCAGTAACCACGGTTTCGATTGGAAGACGGGCAACAGCGTGATGGTGGCTGGGGAAACTGGCGGTAATTACCGCATTGCCCATTTGCCCGGCACCGCCGCGGTCGGCGTGTTTTACAATGATGGACAGTTTGTCAATTGGGGCAGCGGCGCGGCGCAACGCGGCATTTATGGCGCTTATGGGTTTATCAGCCAGACACTTTGCCAAACTCCGGGGC
>DATHOB010000042.1:0-2699 GCA_035485355.1 Opitutales bacterium
GATATCTTGGGTAAAAAGCCCCACCCCGGCGCGGCCCGCGCCTCCGCCTTCCAGCGCACCGGCCACCAGCCGATTTCCCGCGTCGCATTTTGATAGACGCGCCCGCCCAGGACATCCGCCAACAATTGCGCGCCGAGGCACACGCCGACCACCGGCCGACCATTTTCCAGCGCCCGCGCCAAAAATTCTTTTTCCGCTTTCAGCCAAGGGTATGCGCGATGCTCGTAAATATTCATCGGGCCGCCCATCACCACCACCCCATCCACCTTCGCCATCTCCGGCGCTTGGGCGCCATCGTGCCACGCAGTGGTGCGCAGCACATGCCCCCGTTCCCGCGCCCAGCGCACGATCTCGCCTGGCCCTTCAAACGCGACATGTTGGAATACTTGGAGGCGCATTTTTAGCAATCGCACAAAGGCGCAACCATCGCAGCACGGGCTGCGCCAATCTTGGCGGTTCCCTAAAATTGGTGCCGGACCCGGGACTTGAACCCGGAACCAATTGATTAAGAGTCAACTGCTCTACCATTGAGCTAGCCCGGCGCGGCATGTACCGCTTTTCCGATTGCCCCGGGCCAGCCCGAAGCAAGTGGAAGGGTCAGCCTAAAAAAATCCTCATGTATCTGGCAAGCGGAAACGCACCTCACTGGGTTCCCGGATTAAGTTGCGTAGCTGGCAAAGGGCCGTTTCCGGCGCACCAGTTAAATTCCTACTCCTGCGGCGCGTCCAACATTTCCCGCACTTTGCGAACGAGGACTGCGGGCGTATAAGGTTTGGGCAGAAACTCAACTCCGGTCTTATACACTCCATGCGCGATGATGGTGTCGTCCGTATAGCCCGAGGTAAAAAGGATTTTAAGATTGGGAAATACGGTTTTCAAGTTTTCCGCCATCACTTTTCCGCCCATGAGCGGCATGATGATATCCGAGACGACCAGGCGAATCGGTGATCCCTTATGCGCGCTGGTCACGTGCAAGGCGTCCTGGCCGTTGGAGGCCGAAATCACCTCGTAACCTTGAGTCTGCAATACTTCGCAAGCCAGTTGCCGCACCGTCGGCTCATCTTCGACAACCAGCAGAGTTTCCGTCCCGCGGGGCAACGGGCCGTCGTGACTGGGCCTGCTCGTCGAATCGAGCGGTTGTTCCACGCGCGGAAAGTAAATTTGGAAGGTCGTGCCCAGGCCCAGCTCACTTGCCACGCCGATGTGGCCACCCAGCTGTTTGACAATGGTGTGGCAGGTGGCCAAACCCAAGCCGGTGCCCTTGCCCAAGGGCTTCGTTGTGAAAAATGCCTCAAATAAGCGCGCCTTGACTTCGTCGGTCATGCCCGTGCCCGTGTCGCAGACACTGAGCATCACATAGTCGCCGGGTTTCGCGCTCGGGTGCGTGCGTGCGTAGTTTTTATCCAGCGTGACATTATTGGTTTTAATTGTGAGCTTGCCACCATTGGGCATGGCATCGCGGGCATTGACCACCAGATTCATCAATACCTGCCCCACGTAGCCCGAGTCCGCCTTGATCCGTCCGGCCTGTTTTTCCGGCATAATCGTCATCTCAATATTTTCATCAATGAGGCGCCGCAGCATATTGTCCAGGTCTTCCACCACGACATTGAGGTCGAGCACAACGGACTGCACCGACTCTTTACGGCTGAAGATAAGCAGCTGTCGCGTCAACCCGGCGGCCCGCTCCGTGGCGTTGCGGACTTGCTCGCAATGTTTGCGCAAAGGACTATCCGGGCTCAGGCTTAATGAGATGAGTTCGCTGTAACCCATGATGACGGCCAGCATGTTGTTAAAGTCATGCGCCACGCCTCCAGCCAGCTGGCCAACCGTTTCCATTTTTTGCCCTTCAATAAACTGCGCCTCCAGCCGCTGGCATTCGGCCCGCTTTTCCACTTCCTGCACCGCGCGGCGCACCGCGGGAGCGAGCCGGGAGAGCCGCCCCTTCAGGACATAATCGGTGGCTCCGCTCTTGAGCGAATCAATGGCGCGTTCCTCGCCCAACGTCCCTGACACAAATATCAAAGGGGTAGCCGGCCATTTGGCGTGCGCAATTTGCAATGCCGACAAGCCATCAAACATGGGCAACGAAAAATCCGAAAGAATCAAGTCCAGGCCGCCTTGTTCCAGCGCTAAAATAAAATCATCACGGGTTTCCACGCGGTTGATCACGCAGGCCATGCCTTCGGCCTCCAGTGTGGCCAGAATGAGGGCGGCATCGTTGGCGTCGTCCTCCAGATGCAGAATTCTGAGCGGTGGTTTCATATTTTAATTTTTTACTTCCCGGCCGGAATGATTACATCACTGGGGATGCAAGCTCCCGCTTTTTGTGTTTGTTGTGGCGGTTCGTTCACCGCCACCCAAAACATGCCCAGCATTTTAACCGCCTTCATAAACTCGACAAAATCCACCGGCTTGACGACGTAGGCATTGACGCCCAGATTGTAACACTCGATCAAATCCGGCTCCTCGCGCGAGGAAGTCAGCACCACGATGGGAATGGTCCGCAAGTTTGCGTCACCCTTGACCGCCCTCAACACCTCGATGCCGTTGACCTTCGGCATCTTGAGGTCCAGCAGCACGGCGACCGGATTGCCGGGCGGGCGCGTTTTAAATTTGCCGCGGCAGTAGAGGTAATCCAGCGCTTCTTCGCCGTCGTGGACCACGAAAACCTTGTTGGCCAGATTATATTCCTCCAG
>DATHOB010000043.1:0-7504 GCA_035485355.1 Opitutales bacterium
GGCGTCGCCGGCATCGAATTTGAGCCAGCACACCGGGCACGTAAAGGTGGTGCGCGCATTGTCGGGCGACGTCAGACCGGCATGGCCAGTGGCGGCGGGCATGCTCACCCCCAAGGCCTCGAAAACCTGGGCCAGGAAGAATCCGCTTTCCAAACCAATGGGCGCGGCGGCGTATTGAGCGGCATCCAATCCGCGGGTGCGGACCATCTCGGGCAATTCGCGAAAGCGGGTCACACCCTCGACATGGCCATCGCCCACCCGGAATAACCGCCAATCATCGGTCTGAATTTTTAGTATCTGCGCTTGGGCTTCTTCACCCATCGCGAGGGCCACCAAGTCACGCCCGATTTGCACCAAGGTGATGCCGGGATGGATTTCGCATGTGTCGGAAACCGGTGCGCCATTAACGCGCACGCCACGCGGGTTTTCCGGTGTGAGGCGAAAGCCATCGGCGGTGTCTTCAATGAGGCAGCCAGCCTCGCCGGGTGCGAGGCTCAGGGCCTTCCAGACGGCATTATCGGTATTGCCGAGCCGCGTGGGGAACTCAGTCAAAGCCACCGCTTGGCCGCGCAGACAATCGATAAGGGCCAAGGTGGGCCGCGCGGGGCCCTTCCTGGACAGGGACATGAAATTGGGGCGAGGTGCAGGCATGGCTAGAGTGGGGACGATAATGATGCGGACGCCGTTAGTAAAACAACTGCGGGGGTATCGTCAACGGCACTGCCAGCAAACCTATTCTCGGGGTTAATTCCGCGTTTGCCAACAACCAAAATGCGGAAGAAATTTATCGTATAGCAATCTTACGGCCCGATTTCGACGGTGTAAGACCCTGGGGAGTAGGGGTGTTGACGGAAATAATCCGCGAGTTTTTGGCGCAGGTCATCATCCACATTGGCGGCGCCGGAACTGGTTTGGATTTGCGGCAGCCCACTGAGGCCGGAAGTGGTGAATACGAGGAGAAACCGGGCCTCGCCCCAGCGCACTTCACCTCCGAGCGGCGCCAAGTCCGGATCCCAAGTTATGGTTTTCACATTATCGGCCGCATCTCCACCGGCTCCCATTTGCCAGCGGGAAATGCGCAATTGCGCGCCGCGCGCGGGTAGGGGAGTGACGGTCTTGGCGGTGGTACCGATGGTGTCGAGCGGTTCAAATTGCTGGGGCTTGAGCGCGTCGGCGGAGGTTGGGGTGTTGGCGGCGGAAGTGGATAGACTGGTCAGGCCGGCGCGCACGTCCCCATCTTTCGGTTGCAAATCATAGGGATCCAGCCGTCGCAGCGCAGGGAAAGCCGGAGCTACCAGGTCGGCATCATTAATCTTGTACAGCGATTGCGGGTCGGAGGACATCGCTTCCTGCCGCAAGATGGGGTCGTCGGAGTAATGGACGATGGCGGGCGATTCGTGCGGCGGACTAGATGAAACAAGCGTGGGATGGAAAAACACCAGCGCACCGAACTGGATGACCGCACCGATAATCAGCGCCAGCGTGAAGGCGGACCAGCCCGCAGGGCGGCCATTACGAACCGGGATTTCAATCATGGAGGACACGGAAAAATGACGGCAAATATTATTTTGCGGTGGTATTATCACCCGAGGTCACGGGAGTGCTTGGTGCTGTGCCTGCTGGCGCTGGCGAAGCATTTACCGACGCATCCGGCACGAGGGGGCTGGCCACCAGCACCGTGCCAAAACCGGAGGCGCTGGCAATTTCCGACAATTTTAAAAAAGTTTCCAGTTGGGTATCCGCCGGGGCAAACAGCAGGAGGGTCGGTTTCTCGCCCGCGGGTTTGTGCGTGTTCTGGGCGGCTTTTTGCAGGGCCGCGGGCAATTCGGAATAATGCGGTGTGCCGTCGGCGAGAAAGAATTGGCGTTGTTCGATTCGGGTATTGGGCGGCTGGTTGGACAGGGAAAGCTGAACGTCAAAATGGTGGACCGGCATTGGTTCGCCCGCGGAGGTCGGCGCGACAGAGGTTGGCAATGGGTAAACCGCCTTGGCCGAGGCTCCCGCGAGGGGCTTGCCCTTGGCATCCAGCGCCACGGCCAGGCCCGGTGCGTAAATATAATTGGATTGCAGCATTTTCAGCAGGCACGCCACCACCAGGATATTCAGCCACGGCACGACATCCAGGCGCAGGTCGGGGCGGCGCAGGTGGCGGGTCAATCCGAGTGGGCTGGTCAACGACATGGATGAAAAAATCTACTTCCAACGCTGTGATTATGGAGAAAGAAAAATTATGAATTTTCCGCGGGTGGCGGGGTGGCGGGCAGGTCCACCAACAGGAATTGCAGCATGTCATTGCCCGCCCACTCCATGTCATGCACCAGCGCGCGCACGCGGCCGGAAAGCAAATGATAGGCGAGGTAGGCCAGGATGGAAACGGCGAGGCCCACGGCGGTGGTCACCAGCGCCTGTTTGATCATGGTGGAAAAATCGAGCACGTTGACATAGCCGCCTTCCACGGGATTTTGCATCAGCCGAAATCCATCCAGCACGCTCAGCACCGTGCCGAGCAGGCCCAGCAGCGGGGCGATTTTGGCGATGACGGCGATGGTGCCGAGGCGGCGTTCCAGCGTGGGGATTTCGACCAGCGCCATGGCCTGGATGGCGCCGCGCAGGCGGGTTTCGTCCTCCCGATAGTGGAGCAGCGCGGCCTTGACCACGGCGGCGACCGGGCCCGGGGTTTCCTCGCAGACGGTAAGGGCTTCGAGCACCCGCCGCTTGCGGGCGAGGTTTTTGATGCCTTCGATGAACTTGGCCGTGCCGATCTGCCCCTTGTGCAGGAACAGCAGGCGCTCGACGGTGAAGACCAGCCCGAGCAAGCTCAGCCCGAAGAGCGGCCACATCATGGGGCCGCCTTGCGAAAGCAGCGAAAGATCAAAGAGATTCATGAGGCGTGCCCCCACCATAACGGGCGGAACGGGGTTTGATAAGACAAATTCTTCGCCATTCCGTTCCGCCCAACGGAAAGGATGGCTGGCGGTTGGTTAAATCGCCCCCGGTGTACGCATCGCAGTTTGTGCGGTATGAAGGCAATTTGTCGGCATAATTTCTCCATTCAGGGGAGAAATGTGAAGCCTGACCCCTACGTGCTCTCCTTGAGCGCCCGCGACCTATGCGAGCGCATTGGCCGGGGTTTGAATGAAACTTAAACACACCTCTTTGTTGCCAAACTGATACTGATAGCAGGAAATTGCTTTTTGGGGTGGTCGGGGTCTGGAGGTGGGGGCTAAACGGGCCTGAGTTCCTGCTTTCAGTTTAGTTTCCATCTAGCGTTCTTAATGCCGAGAGAATATCTTCCCGGATCCATTCTGAGCCAGTTTCCTTCACAATTCCTGTAGGTCTTCCTTTATCGTCTACTGTAACCCATTTCCACCTACTATTGAGGAGCTGATTCAGAGGCGCAATGGCGTTTCTATCCCCAATTTTTCCAATCGCTTTTAAAATATCCTTGTAAAAGTTTTCAAAGCCAGGTTGTGGTTGATGAATAAGTTCAATTAGTGGATAAACAGGCCTGCTTGATTTTGTCTGAACAAAGTAATCGAGAATTACTGAATATCCCGATGAACGAGGTTGGGATTTTAGTAGATCTAAATAAAAATCAATTACCTCATTGCTCGCATCTAATACAGTCAAAACTTTTTCTGCGGTCGAACGAACGCCCCGATCTTCGTGCTTCAAAAACCTAAGTAAAGGCATTATAGCACGCTTATCCCTCAAGTCCCCCAACTTCTCCATTGCGTAAATGGCAACTTCGGAAATTCTTGATGATGATATAACATCAAGATAACCGTTAACCATTTGCTCTTTGCTTACGCTTAATTTCCCCAGAGCTTTTGCTGCTGATGAGCGAACGTTCAGCTCTTCATGCTTCAATAGCCCCAGTAATGGCTTTATCGCGTTCATATCGCCCACCCCCCCCAGTTTATCTATGGCATTTATAAGTATCTCTAAAGCCGTCGTCCTCGTAAATCTAAACTCATCATTCAAATCCCGCTTTAAAGTTTTAGAGAATAAAATTGCAATATAACCATTGACCATTTGTTCTTTGCTTGCCCCTAATTGAGGCAAAGATGCTGCAGCAAATGAGCGAATTCTCTCATCACTATCTTCTAACATCACAAGCAATGGCTCTATAGCTCTCTTGTCACCAAAATCAACCAATCTCCTAACCGCATCGTAGCGAACATTCAAATCTTTTGACGAGAGGGCATTAAAATTAGCGTCGAGAATAAGTTTTTCGCCTGCGCCTAATTTTTCCAAAGCGTCAGTTGCGTGTGAACAAATATCCCGGTCTCCATGCTTCAGCAATCCAACTAACGGCTTTAATGCACGCTTATCACCTAAATCCCCCAATTTATCTATCGCATGAGTTTTAATGTAAGATTCAGCTGAGGATGACAAAACGCCCAGATAACCGTTTACCATATGTTTTTTGCTTGCGACTAATTTTCCTAAAGCGTTTTCTGCCGCTTTCAGAATAACTGTATCCGTCTCGCCCAACATTGTCGCGATATTATCGACATCGCCCTTTAATGCCCAATCAGAAATTTTGCCAAGCAACGCCGAATGGGCGGAAGAAGAAACAAAATAATCATATTTGCGCGTTTTTTCCATAGCGCCCTTAGCAGCTCTTGCAACATCTCGATCGCGCTCATCAATATACATATCTTTTAGTTCATATGTCTTATTCATTAATTTCCACACAGCAATTTTTAAATATTTTCCCTTATTAGCGATAAAAAGAGATGATCCTGCAACAATAGTAATGCCAACAACTAATAGCACCCAAGTATGTGAGTTCATAATCGAAGTAAGTTTAATATTTATCGCAACGGGGGGCCAAAAAGGGGTCAGGCTTCACATTTCCCCCTTAAGGTTGCGAGTTCTGGGGAGCAGGGGTTTTGCCGCCGGGCGGCGGAAACAAGCCGGCTGACATATTTGGGCCGGGTCAGGCCAAATTGTTCCGCCAGCCAGGAGTTGGAGGCCTGAGTGCGTTCCTTGAGGAAGAGCATGAGGGCGATTTTCCACGGTTGGGCCGCGGGAGGGCAATGCAAATCCGCCGGGTTGGATAATCGTAAAAACGCTCAATTCACAATTTTATAAGAAACTTCTTATTAGCGCGTCTTGATTATAAACACATGACATATCTTTTACCTTGCCCGGTGGCTTTTGCCTTTTGTGTATGACCAGCAGGGGATAGTAGTCATGCCATCCCCTGGTGGTGGATTTATCCACTCCAACAACCTTGATTCATGCGTGCTGAAACATCCCACGAGGAGCGGCAATGGTGCGCAAGGGCGCGGTCGGTGGCTCGGCGGGTGAATTTGGGCTGGTGGTGGCACCGGCTCAGCCCGGCGTTGGTGGGGGTCAACCTCGCCGGTGCGGCGGCGTTGCTTTTATTCCGGCAGTTGCGCTGGCCCTTGGCGCCATGGGGGTTGCTCTTGGCCTCGGCGTGGTTGGTCGCGGCGTTGTGGGCGTGGTGGCGGGCCCGGTCGCGGTTTTACGCGGTGTCCGAGGGGCTGTTGCGGCTCGAAACGCACTTGGGGTGGCACAATGTTTTATCCGCGGCGGCGGCTGGCGGCATCAGTTGGCCGGAGTTGCCCGTCGAGCCGGTGCGGCCCTTGCAGTGGCAGTGGATGAAATCCGCGCAGCCGGTGCTCGCGTCGGTGGCGTTTTTGCTCGCGGCGTTTTTTATTCCGGTGAGCGCTCCCCCCAAGCCCTATTTGCCGCCGCCGACGCAATTGCCTCCCGCGTTGCAGCAAGTGCAGGCGTGGACCGACACGCTCAAGGAACAAAAGCTCGTCGAACCGGCGATGATGGAATCCTGGGATGAGCGTTTGGAGCAATTGAAGCAAAAACCGCAGCAAGACTGGTATGGGCAGGAGAGCCTGGAAGCCGACGAATCCTTGCGCAACCAGTTGGCGCAGGAAATGGACACGATGGGCAAGAGCCTGAAAAAAGCCGCCGATATGGTGGACGCCGTGCAGAACCTGCCCTCGGGCGCGTCCGTCCCGGCGGATTTGGACGCCGCCATCGGCCAGCAGGCCACCAGTTTGCAAAACAGCAACCTGCCGTTGCGACAAGACCTCGCCCAATCGCTCAACAACGTCAAAAGTCTTACGCCGAGCCAGTTGCAAGACCTCAAAAACCAATTGCAGCAAGGCGCCAATGCGATGAACGCCATGCAACCGGGTGGTTCGACCCCCGGGCAGCCTTCTGCATCCAACGGGCAAAACAGCCCGAGTGGACAAAACAGCTCCGGCAGTCAGAGTAGTCCCGCCGGTCAGGATCCCTCCGGATTATTCAGTCCTTACACTTTAGGACAAAATAGTCCCAGCAGCCCCGCTGGCCCATCCGGCCCGAGCAGCCCCCCCGGCCCGCAAAGCTTTAGTCTTCCTGGCCCATTGCAACCCCCCGGCCCTCCGGGCCAACCCGGACAAGCGGGTCAACCCGGTCAGCCCGGGCAACCCGGTCAAGGTCAAGGCCAACCCGGTCAAGGACAAGGTCAAGGCCAAGGACAAGGTCAAGGGCAGGGGCAAGGACAGGGTCAAGGTCAAGGCCAGGGACAAGGGCAGGGACAATCCGGCCAAGGGCAAGGCAGCAGTGGTGATGGGCCTGGTCAAAGCGGCCCGCATGATAATGGCGTGAGCAATGCGGTTGGTTCCGGCGGGCCGGGTGGGGGCGGCGGTTCCGGCGGGTTGACGTATGAGTCGCCGACGGATGTGCAGGCCCAAAACAAACAGGGCGTCAGCAATACCAAATCCAGTTCGGTGTTGCCGGGAGACATTGTCGGCATGACCATGAGCGCACCCAGCAAGGATCCCAACGATAATTCCGCGTCCGGCCCCGGCGGCGGCGCAACGCAAAGCAACGATGCCGATGCAGTCTGGCGGCAGGAATTGACGCCGCAGGAACGCGCCCTTTTGCAGCAATATTTCAAATAATATTTTCCCCACCACCTCACTATCATCCTGCCCACTATGGATACTCCCGCTATTGCCGCCCCAAATTCATCCACTCCGCCCCCGGATGCGACGCTCGACCCCGCCATCGCGCAGGAGGCCGCGCGCAAGCTCGGCCAATTGCACGCGGCCATTGCCAATATCATTTTTGGTCAGGAGGAATTAATCTCTCTCGCCGTCAACGGCCTGCTGGCGGGCGGCCATATTTTGCTCGAGGGCCTGCCCGGCTTGGGCAAGACGGAATTGGTCAAGTCCTTCGCCAAAGCGCTGCACCTGGACACCAAGCGCGTGCAATTCACGCCCGACTTGCTGCCGGGTGACATCACGGGCAACCCCGTCTTGCAGGAGAGCAACGGCGAGCGGAAGTTCGTTTTTCAACCCGGCCCGGTATTCACCAATTTACTGCTGGCGGACGAAATCAACCGCGCCAGCCCGAAAACCCAATCCGCCCTGCTTGAAGCGATGCAGGAACGCCGCGTGACCGTCCTCGGCACCACCCATGTTTTGCCCGATCCGTTTTTCGTCCTTGCCACGCAAAATCCGAT
>DATHOB010000044.1:0-2689 GCA_035485355.1 Opitutales bacterium
TACGGGGGTGTCTGAGCGCACGGTGTCGGTGTGCTGGGAGAGATAAAAGTAATTGTAGGAGTTGGGGGCCACCAGCACATCTTGGGAGAAGATGGTCGGCTTGGTGATGGGGTAAAATGTGTTCGGCTTATCCGGGTTGGCCACCCATTTGAGATCCGAGTTGTCATAGAAATGCAGGGAAAAATAAATTCCATTTGCATTCACCGAGCGCGCAAGGAAATAAATGATTTGTCCCATGGGCAATTCATAACCCAGCGGGTTGCCAGCCTTGTCCACGCTGATGTTCATCACATTGTCGAAGCGGGTCTTTGCCCCCACCACACAGGATAAGCTTACAGGCTTGAAAACCACTGCCAGCGCCTGGGGCCAATCCTTTTCGGGAAATGCGCCGGTGGGCCGATTCGCCATCGGTTGGAGGGTGGTCTCAATCAGTCCAATTTCGACCGTATACCATTCGGGAAACAACGGCCCGGGTTTGTAATCGGAGGCGAAATCTTTGTAGTCCAAGGGGAGTTGGGGGCGATGGGTATCTACAGGGGAAGCAGCCGACGGGGTGGTGGAGGCAGGAGCTGCGGCGTCGGCAGCGCGGGTGGGGGTGAATGCGCCGCTGAGGGCCAGGGCGCAAACGAAGCAGGCAGACAAACGGGCGCGGAACATCCGGGCCGGAGGTAGTGTGTGTATCATGGTCGTGACGAGCCGGGCGCGGGGCCGCGCGGTCAATTTTTCATGGTGAAATTATTCTGGATGAATTCAATATCGGCAGTCAGGTCCTTTAATTCATCGGCCCAGTAGTATTCAATCACCATGATATTATGGTGGTCGCTGTTAAAGATAAAAACTTTGATCCCACCGGGATATTCACCAAGGATTTTACCCTTCATGTGGATGCCAGAGCCTTTGTACTGGCCCCATTCCTCGATTTTGGTTTTGTCCAGCGCGGTGATGGCGGTGCCGTCGAGGCTTGTAATGGTGGAAGCGAGCAATTGGATGGGGTCGGTGGTTTTGTCGACAATATCAAACGAGACATAGCTATTCGTTTTATCCGGGCCGTTAAGGGTGAAATGGCTTTCTGCCTTGTAGTCGGGGTCGTCAGTGGCTTCTTTCCATGCGGTAGGGTATTTGCAGGCGAAATTGGTGCGGTCGATCACCTTGAATTCCGAGGCGGCAGGGGCGTCGGCCGCGCGGGCGGAAGCCAACCAAGCTACCGTCGCACATAGTCCCATTGTTGCCAAGGAACGCCCATGGGTCAGAAAGGTAAATGAACCGGTGCGGAAAGCGGGAAAATTCATGAGCGTGGGACGGAGGGCAAACCCAGAGGGAATCTGAAAGCGAGAAGGCGGCGCGAAGAGCGAGCTAAAAATACGCGGGGAGATCCCCGCATAATTACCGAAACGGCGGGAGTGGCAACCCTGATTTTTCCCCACTCATAACGAGCTATACTTCAATGGCCTCGCCAGGCACGGGGTCGACCACGTGCGGGGCATTGGGCGCGCGAGTGAGCTGATCGGCAAACCAGGCGCGGGCGGGCGGATCGCCATGGGTGATGACGACCGTGCGCGGGCGGCGACCGAGGGCGTAGGCGAGCAGTTCCTCACGCTCGGCATGGGCGCTCAGGTCGAAGCGTTCGACACGCGCCCGGATGGTCGCGATGTGGGGCAGCGCATTGAACGAAAATTTGTCTCCCGGCTTGGCGGCGAGTAATTTGCCGCCCGGGGTTTCGGGATCGCAATAACCCGCGAAATATATCGCGTTGGTCGGCTTCGCGAGCATGCCTGCGGCAAAGGCATAGGAGGGAGTATTCTCGACCATCATGCCACTGCTTAGAATGTAAATGCCACGCTGGCCGGGTTCGCGCCCAGGGCCGAGTTTTTGCCGCAGCGGCTGCACGTTCATCTCCTGCATGATGCGGCGGCGGAAGCGGATAGTTGGGTTGGAGCGGGCCAAGGTGTCGAAGTGGTCCACCAAATCCAGACCCAGACCGGTGGCAAAAATCATGGACTCGGGCAATTTCCGCGCGCGGCGCGCGGCGTGGATCAGCGCGAGCACTTCTTGCATGCGCCCGAGGGCAAACACCGGCACCAGCACCGTGCCGGTATTGCCGAGCGTTAAGGCAATGGATTCGATGAAGCGCGTGGCCTCGGTATCCCGTGAGGTGCCCAAGGCCCGCCCGCGCGCGCCGCGAGTCGTCTCGGTCACGACCGTGTCAAATTCCTCCTCGGGGAAGCGCGCGCCGGTGAGCGTTACTTGGTCGGAGAACAGCACATCGCCGGTGAAAAACACGCGCTCTTTGCCATACACCACGCGCATGCCCGCCGCGCCCGCCACATGGCCCGCCGGGAAAAAAGTGATTTCAAGTTTCTGGCCTTTTTTCTGAAAGGTGTGCGGCTTGCCGAAGGCCACGGCGCGGAACCGGCCTTCGAGCCGCTCGATTTCGGCGTAGGTAAATAGCGGCAATTCAGGCAGGTTCAGCTCCTCGCGCTGGCGCATCATTACGCCGACGGAATTGCGCAGCATGCGCGGCACCAGCACGTGCGAGGGCGGCGTCACCAAAATCGGCGCGGAGGGCTGGTAGCGCGCGAGCACCGGCAGGCCGCCGATGTGGTCGAGGTGGCTGTGCGTGATGACGATGAAGTCGAGCGAATCGTCGGCAATTTTGGTGACGTCGGGCAGCGAGACGGCGCCGACTTTT
>DATHOB010000045.1:0-3948 GCA_035485355.1 Opitutales bacterium
AAATCCAAGAGCGCCGCACCGGGTGGGTGGTTAGCAGGCTTGGGTGTCGCCGCAGGCGCGGGCGGGGCAGATGGGGGTGCTTTCACGGTGGGGGCGTTCACGGGGTCGGTAGGTTTGCCAAGTGCGACTAGGGCTTCGCGCAAATGTTCCACGGTGGCCTGGTCGGCTGGCAACGGCGGCCCGAAACGGAGCGTGACCGGATAGGGGATGCGCAGTGGTTTTTTCCAGAAAAATTTTCCCCGCTCGAAGCTGAAAATCGACCCCCACACTCCCGCCAGATGCACCGGCACGACCGGCGCACCCGAGTGCCGCGCGAGTAAATTGAATCCGCCCGCGATGGGCTGCAATTCGCCCGTGCGGGAAATTTGCCCCTCAGGGAAAATCACCACTGCCGCGCCTTCCTGCAGCAGCTTCGTGGCGTCCTTGAGCGAGGCGCGCGCATTGTCCGGGCTGACGGGCAAGACTCCGAAGATACGGAAAATCGCGCGGAAGAACGCGTATTTCGTAAACCCGCTCCACGCCATCATCCGCAATGGACGAGGACTGGTGACGGCCAACAGCACGACATCAAGATATGATAAATGGTTCGGCGCGACGAGCACCCCGCCGGTCTTCGGCATATTCTCCAGCCCTTCGACTTGCACTTTATATATGAGGCGCACAATGGGGCGCGCCATGGCGATGAGAACTTTGGCAACCCAGGTTTGGGAATCAGCAGGCATGGAAGCGTGGGAAAATAGGAGTGGCGCGCGGCCAGCGGGCCGGGCGCGATGAGCGGAAGCCTTGACCTTAACCAATCCCGCGCCGCCAACCAAGCCGATAAGGCAAACTAACGACGAGATGTCTGGGGTAGGAAGAAGCTGCATAAGTGATGGGTGGTGCCCATTCCCTATTGCAGCCCCGATGCCAGCTCGCGTGATTCGTATGGTTAATTATACACGTCTTATTTACAAAGCTTTGAAATACAAAGAGTTGCAAATCAAACGGCATACCGCCGAAATTCTATATCGGCGCGGGCAAGATACATAGTATGACGATCGGCGGACGCAAAATGTCCGACAAATACATCGACCATTCTCACTCCAAAAATATTACGCCTGGCCGCCGAAGGTCGTGTAGTCATCCACATCGAGCATCTCGAACCAGGTGGAAATATCTTCACGCTTGGGCGCGCATTTCTTCACGGTTTCGTTGAAATAACCGCGGGAATCCACGCTGCTCGGCGCGCGACCTTCCATGAATTTGGACCAAGCATCAATTTGCGCCGGGCACTTGGGATGGGACTTTTCAATCCAGGCCAGAATGTCCGAGTCGCTTGCTCCCTTGGCGAGTTTTGCTTTCACTTCGGCGCCGGTGATGCCGATAAAATCGAAGCACATCTTGTCGAGCGGGCAGTCATAATTGAACTCGCCGTTTTTCTTGACGATGGTGGCGCGGCCTTTGTCGAGCGCGCGGGCGAGAATGGCGTAGCCGCCGATGCGGACGCGCGGGCTGCGCGGGGAGCGCTGGGTGAGGTCGAGTGCGAAGATAGCCATGATGATCAGGAGTTGGAGGTTGGTGAAGTAAAGATAAAGGAAAAAAGCTAACGCCCACAGATGGCGAGGTCAAGGGCGATTAAAACGCTCGTTTGCAAAAATTCGGTTACATGCGTTCGAGGGTTTCCAAACCCAGCGTATGCAACCCGGCTTCGAGCACGCGCAACGTCCGCGCGCAGAGCAACAGCCGCCGCGCCTTCATGGCCGGCTCGTCCACCATCACGCGGTCGGCGTTGTAAAAAGTCGAAAACTCACCCGCAAGTTCATGCAAATAGGTGCAGAGAAAATGCGGACGCAAATCGGCCAGCGTGGCCTCGAGCACCGTCGGCAGCGCGGCGAGTTTGCGGGCGAGGGCAATTTCCGTGGGCGTTGCGAGTGCATCCGCAGTGGCTTCACGCGCCAAATCGTCGATGGGTAATTCGGCTTTCCGAAAAATGCTGTGGATGCGGGCGACGGCGTAGAGCAGATATGGCGCGGTGTTGCCGTCGAGCGCGAGCAATTTGTCCCACGCAAATTCATAGTCGGAAGTGCGGTCCTGGCGCAGGTCGGCGTACTTCACCGCTCCGAGGCCAACGACGCGCGCAATGTGTTCTTTCTCCGTGACGGGCAAATCGGGATTTTTTTCCGCGACAATGGCGTGGGCGCGTTTTTGAGCCTCGGCGAGAACCTCCAGTAATTTCAAGGATTCGCCGCTCTTGGTTTTGATGGCCCGGCCATCCTCGCCGAGAATCGTGCCCCACCAGACATGGCGCATTTTCGGCACAGCCCGGCCCGTCGCCCGGAACCATTTGGCCACGGTCAAAAACAATTGCTCAAAGTGGTCGCGCTGTCGCCCATCCGTGAAATAAATGATTTCGTCGGCTTTCCAGATTTCCACGCGGTAGAGCACTGTGGCCAAATCCGTCGAGGCGTAGTTGCTCGCACCATCGCTTTTGCGGATGATGAACGGCTGCTCCTTGAACCGCGGATGCTCGGGGTGAAACACCACGAGCGCGCCTTCGCTGATAGTCCCGAGGCCGCATTCCTCCAACTCGCGGTAAATTTTATCCACCTTGTCGCGGTAGAACGATTCACCCAGCGTGTGCTCGATGGTGACGCCCAAGAGCTGATAGACCTGCTTTGCGGCGCTGTTACTGACATCCACGATGTGCTGCCAAATGCGCGTATTTTCCGCGTCGCCGGTTTGCAACTTTACCAATTCCTGCCGCGCGGCCTCCGCCCATGCGCTATTTTTATCCACCGCCTTGGCCGAACCGGCTTTATACAATCGCTCCAACTGCACGAGCGCGGCTTCCGGTTCGGAAGTTATTTTTTCGCCGGATTCCTTCAGCTCCAAAATCAGTACACCGAAATTGGTCCCCCAGTCGCCCAAATGATTGTCGCGGATGACCTGCCCGCCGCAAAACGCGAGCAGGCGGGAAATCGCCTCGCCGATGACCATCGGGCGCAGGTGGCCGACGTGCATTTGCTTGGCCACATTCGGCGACGGGTAATCCGCCACCAGCCGGTGTCCGCGGTAAAGATTGCCCGCGCCTTCGCGAAAGGCCGCCTCATCGCGGTAACGCCGCAGCCACGCGAGAAAAAACGCCGAAGTGAATTTGAAATTGATGAAGCCCGGCCCGGCCACGGCGACTTCCACGAGCGTTTTATCGAGTGCTGGATCCGCACTTAATGTCTCCGCCAACGCCGCGCCCAAGGCACGCGGATTTGCCTTGCGCGCCTTGGCAAATCCAAGCACGCCGTTGGCTTGGAAGTCGGCATGGCGCGGGTCGGCGGCACGGATTTCGGGCGAAAAATCGCCGTCAAAGCCCGAAGTGCGCGCGGCGGCGGCGCGGACGATGCGGTCCAACTCCCGGGCCGGATGAAACCAGATATCCATGGAAAATTGTCGGTAAATTAATTGGCGCGGGCAAAAGATTCAATCGCCACCGCAACTTCCTCGCGCTCTGCGGGAGTGAGTTCGGGAAAGCTGGGAATGCTCAAAACTTCTTCAGAGAGAATGTGCGAGCGAATGCAGTTTTCCCCGCTGCGGCCAATCTTCTGGAAGCACGGCTGGCGGTCGAGCGACACCGGGTAATAAATATCGTAGCCGATTTTCTTCTCCTGCAAATGCGCCACCAGCGCGTCACGCCGACCCGGGCCGTGAACGCGGAGGGTGAATTGGTTCCAGATGTGTTCGTTTTGCGGGCAACCCGCGGGCAAGGTGATTTTTGGCGCGGGATTCTGCGGCGGGGTCGTCGCGTGCTGGGGGTGCATGTGGCAATCCTGCGGGCGAACCGAGACAATGCCGGGAACTTTTGCTAGGCGCTCGGTATACCACGCGGCGTTGGCCTGGCGGCCTTTTGTGTAACTACCGTAATGCGGCAACTTCACGCGCAGGAGTGCCGCCTGCAAGGCGTCGAGCCGGAAATTG
>DATHOB010000046.1:0-4399 GCA_035485355.1 Opitutales bacterium
CGCACGCGCTGGCCGCGTTCACCTGGGATGCCCTCGGCGTCGCAGTCTTGAAAGTCAAAGGCCCCTGCGATTGGGATGCCCTGCGCGCCGCGCTGGCCCATAAGCCGTATCGCCTGCTGTTTTTAATTTCCGCCCACGACCCTGCCCAACCGGAAGGGATGCAACTCTGCGTCGGCACCCAATGCGCCACGCCGACTACGAATCTGACGGAATTAATCGAGTCAATTTAGCATGGAATGTGAATTGATGGGCTTGCGTTTTTCAGCAATTTTTTATTAGTATTGTAAGATAAATGGGCACGTTTCACGTCAACGGCACTTTGGAGAACCACACCGACCGGCACCAGACCGTGGATGTGCCGCGCATGCTCGTGGACACGGGGAGCGAATATACCTGGATTCCCACGGCGACTTTGGAAAAAATTGGTGTGGTCCGCGAAAAAAAGGATTTGGCCTTTCTCATGGCTAATGGCAAGACCATCACCCGCAGCGTGGGGTTCGCCATCATTCGCTTGGGCGAAAATTTCACCATTGATGAAGTCGTTTTCGCCGAACCGGGGGATTTGACGCTGCTCGGCGCGCGCACGTTGGAGGGCATGTCCCTCATGGTGGATTCGCGGAAGAAAAAATTAGTCGCCTCCGGGCCGTTGCCAGCGGCGTGATAGGCCAATGCCGTGTGCGACAAGGTGTCGTTGGGCCTGTGCCGTTGCTGGGTTTAATTGTCGCATCTTGACCCGATTACTTAAACGCGGCTCTTGCAAAGGCCATTTCGCAATTAATTGATGGCAAGCAAGTAGCACGAGTTCTAAAAGTGGGCTGGCGCTGCCACCATTTCCGGAATAGATTGTGCATGAACCTTTTCGCTCCATGAACATTGACCTGAACAAATTTACTGAGAAGGCGCGTGAGGCCATCACCGAGGCACAGTCCGAGGCTCGCCGTCGCCAACACCAGCAGGTGGACAACGCGCATTTGCTCTCCGCGTTGCTGCATCAGGAAGGCGGCCTCGTTCCGGCGTTATTGCAAAAGCTCGAGATTTCGCCCAATGCCGTCGAAGTCGCGCTGGAGCGTGAATTGGAAAAGCACCCCACCGTTTCCGGCCCCGCAGCGGCGGGGCAGATTTATATCACCCAGGGTTTTCAGGACGCCATTACCAAGGCCGAAGCCGCGGCCAAGCGGCTCAAGGACGATTACATTTCCGTCGAGCATTTGCTGTTGGGTATTATCGAAGCTCCCGGTTCCCCGGATTTCGGAAAATTTTTGCAGAGCTTCGGACTCAGCAAAGACAAAATCCTCGAAGGCTTGAAATCCGTGCGCGGCAATCAGCGCGTGAGTTCGCAGAACCCGGAAGCGACGTATAATGCGCTGGGGAAATACGGCATCGATCTGGTCGCGCAGGCGAAGAAGGGGAATATCGACCCCGTCATCGGGCGCGATGCGGAAATCCGCCGCGTGGTGCGCATTCTCTCGCGCAAAACCAAGAACAACCCCGTGCTCATTGGCGAGCCGGGCGTGGGCAAGACGGCGATTGTCGAAGGCCTCGCGCAGCGTATCGTGCGCGGCGACGTGCCGGAGGGCTTGAAGGACAAGACGATTTTTTCGCTCGATATGGGCTCGCTGCTCGCGGGCGCGAAATACCGCGGCGAATTCGAGGAGCGGTTGAAAGCCGTGCTCGCCGAAATTAAAAATTCCGAGGGGCGCATTCTGCTGTTCATTGACGAGCTGCATACCATCGTCGGCGCGGGCAAGGCCGAGGGCGCGATGGACGCCGGCAACATGCTCAAGCCCATGCTCGCGCGCGGGGAACTCCACTGCATTGGCGCGACGACGCTCGACGAATACCGCAAGCACATCGAGAAGGACGCCGCGCTCGAACGCCGCTTCCAGCCGGTCATGGTGGAGCAGCCCAATGTCGAGGACACGATTTCGATTTTGCGCGGGCTGAAGGAGCGCTTTGAGCTGCACCACGGCGTGCGCATCGCCGACAACGCGCTCGTCGAGGCCGCCGTGCTTTCCCACCGCTACATCGCCGACCGCTTTTTGCCCGACAAGGCCATTGACCTCGTGGACGAGGCTTGCGCCATGATCCGCACCGATATGGATTCGATGCCGCAGGAACTCGACGAGCTTTCTCGCCGCGTGCTGCAATTGGAAATCGAGGAGGCCGCGCTGAAAAACGAAAAGGACGATGCCTCTAAACGCCGGCTCGAATCCCTGCGCAAGGAACTGGCCGACAGCCGCGCCGCCGCCGCCGCGCTGCGCGCTCGGTGGGACACGGAAAAGGCCGAGCGGGGCCGCACCCAAAAAGTGCGCGAGGAACTCGAGGCCACGCGCCGTGCGATGGAGACGGCCGAGCGCGCCTACGATTTGAACAAACTCGCCGAGCTCCGCCACGGCACGATTCCCAAGCTCGAGGCCGAGCTGGCCCGCCTCGAAAAACTCGAAGGCAAAAATACTTTGTTTAAGGAAGCCGTCACCGCGGAGGAAATCGCGCAAATCGTGTCGAAGTGGACGGGCGTGCCGGTCACGCGCCTGCTCGAAGGCGAGAAGGAAAAACTTTTGCGGTTGGAGGACGTGCTGCACGAGCGCGTCGTCGGCCAAGCCGAGGCCGTCACCCTGGTGTCCGAGGCCGTGCTCCGCGCGCGCTCCGGCATCAAGGACCCGCGCCGTCCCATCGGCTCGTTCCTGTTTCTCGGGCCGACGGGCGTGGGCAAAACCGAATTGGCCAAGACGCTGGCCGCCGCGCTGTTCGACTCCGAGGACAACATCGTGCGGCTCGATATGAGCGAGTATATGGAGAAGCACTCTGTCGCGCGGCTCATCGGCGCGCCGCCGGGATATGTCGGTTATGATGAGGGCGGCCAGCTCACCGAGGCCGTGCGGCGCAAACCCTATTGTGTCGTGCTGTTTGATGAAATTGAAAAGGCGCACCCCGATGTGTTCAACACCCTCCTGCAAATTTTGGACGATGGCCGCCTGACCGACAGCCAGGGCCGCGTCGTGGATTTCAAGAACACCGTCATCATCATGACGTCGAATATCGGCTCGCGCTTCCTGCTTGAGGGCGTGACGGGTGACGAAATTCCCGAGAGCGTGCGCGAGAGTGTGATGACCGAATTGCGCGGCGCATTCCGCCCGGAATTTTTGAACCGCATCGACGACACGATTCTCTTCAAGCCGCTTTCGCTCGAGGAAATCACCAAGATTGTGGACCTCCTGCTCGCCGATTTGAACAAACGGCTGGTCGACAAACGCGTGCGGGTCGTATTCGACTCCGCCGCGAAAAAGTGGGCGGCGGACAAGGGCTACGACCCCGTGTTTGGCGCGCGGCCCCTGCGGCGCTTTTTACAAAAACAAGTCGAGACGCGCCTCGCCCGCGCCCTCATCTCCGGCGACGTGCGCGACGGGCAGGATGTTCATTTCACCGTGGACGCAAAGCAAAACGACCTCGCCATGACCGTCGAAACCCCGGCAGAAAAACCCGCACCTAAGAGCGGGAAGAAGTAGATATTTTGGCTTTCAACCGGGCGGTTTTTTGGGCAATATTAGCCTATGAAAATCGCCGACTTGCCGCAGGTGCAAAAGCTATCCGTGCAAGACAAACTTTTGCTGGTGGAGGAATTGTGGGATGAGATCGCCGCGACCGCCGACGCAATCCCCCTGCCGGAATGGCATAAGCACGCGCTCGACGAGAGTTTGGCGGAATACCGCCAAAACCCGCGCGAAGGCTCGTCGCCATCCACGAGTAAAACATCGGGTAGATTGTTAGGGTAGGGCGGGGCGTCCTCGACCCGCCCTACCATTGTTGGCCGCATACCCGACTAATCCTGCCTAATCGGGTCTGAAATTTTATTGCACGGTGGTTTGCAAGGTCATGAGGGCCGCGGGCTAAAGCACCGCGCAACGGAAAAATCGAATCAGGAAAGCAAACTATGCCATATACCTCAAACTTAGATGCTTGACATACCTTACAGTTGGATGTATGGTAAGGGCAAGATGAGCAAATCCACCTCCGCCAAGACCAATCCCAATTTTCTCAACGGCGTGCCCGAGCTCCTGGTGCTGCGGCTCCTCGCCCGCCGGGCCATGTATGGCTACGAAATCGTCAAGGAGATCCAACTGCAAACGAAGGACGCCCTGTCCTTTGGCGAAGGCTGCATCTATCCTTACCTGCATTATCTGGAGGCGGAAAAATTCGTCCGCAGCGCGCGCCGCGAGGTCGAGGGCCGCAGCCGCAATTACTACGAACTCACGTCGCGCGGCAAAAAACGCCTCGACGCCCTGTCTCGCGAGTGGGATCGCGTGAACGTCGCCGTCGCCGCCGTGATGGGAGGGCAACATGCCTGACCCCAACCCCATCGCGCAATTACATCTGCGACTCGTCGAACTTGGCTGCCCGC
>DATHOB010000047.1:0-5191 GCA_035485355.1 Opitutales bacterium
CAGGACGAAGGCGATCAAAATGATTTACTTCGGATCCTTTTATGGTGTGGCGGGCCCGCGGCGGCGCTGGCCCTCGGTGGCGGCTGGTGGATTATGCGCCGGGCCCTGAACCCCGTCACCGCGTTGACGAACGCCGCCGAGCGGCTCAACGAGCGCACCCTCGACCAACAATTGCCCCGCAGCGGCAATGGCGATGAGTTGGACCGCCTCACCGAAGTCTTCAACGCGATGACGGCGCGGCTCAACCAGTCTTTTCTGCGCGTCCATGAATTCACCCTCCATGCCTCGCACGAACTCAAGACGCCCCTCGCCGTGCTCCACGGCGAAATTGAAACCGAGTTGAATGACCCGGCCACCACTCCGGCGCAGCGCGAACTTTTGCTTAGCCGCCTCGACGAAATCCAGCGCCTCACCAAAATTGTCGACGGCCTGACGCTCTTGACCAAGGCCGATGCCGGACAAATCAAACTTAACCAGGAATCGGTGCCGCTGGATGAATTGGTGCGTGAGGCTTACGAAGACGTCCACGTGCTCGCCCGGGCGAGCCAAGTCAAAGTCCTTCTAACCCATTGCGATAAATTGACCATTAACGGCGACCGGCACCGCCTGCGGCAATTGCTCCTCAATCTCACTGACAATGCCATCAAATACAATCGCCCGGAAGGCCGCCTGGAAATTTCCCTCGCGCGGGAAAAAGACGCCGCAATGCTCACCCTTCGCAATACCACCATGGGATTTGACCCTCAGGTGCTGCCGCGCTTGTTTGACCGGTTTTACCGCGGCGACCCTTCGCATACCAATGAAGTCGACGGCTGCGGACTGGGCTTGAGCATTGCCCAATGGATTGTCTCCGCCCATGACGGGACGATTGCCCTGGCACTCGATGCCAATCAGGAAATCGTTGTCACCGTGCGCCTGCCGCTGGCCCGTATGGCGTAAATACCCAGGCCAATTGGCCAGAATGACAATTTTTTCACCGCGGTAAGCCCCCGCCATTCATCTGACTCTGGTTAAATGGCGCGCATATTGGCACTACGCCGATGCGATGATAAACCTCTAAATATAACTTATCCAATTCTATGAATATCAATTTTACCTTGCGGAAAATCGCCCCTTACCTCCTGCTCTGCGGCGTGTGCAGCGCGGTGTCCTTTGTGGCCGGCCGCTACACCGTCAACGAGGCAAAGCCTGCGGTTACCGCCGCCAACGCCGGGCCCAAATCCAAATCTGCCGGCATCAAAATTATCTCCACCAACCTGGCGGCAAGCCTCGCCAGCCAGGGGATCACGATGAACAACTTGCTCAAAAGCCCCGGCACTCCGAACGCCGAGCAAGTCGCCCTGTGGGCCGCCAGCCTTTCGCCGCAGGATTGCGCCGCGGCCCTGGCCGCATTGCAAGCCATGCCCGTGGGCGTGCAGCGTGATGCGCTTTTGAAGGCCGTAGTGGATGCGTGGGCGAAACACGACCCCGCCGGTTTTCTGGCGTCTTCCGGGCAAATGAACAATCCCCGCTTGCGCGAAACGGGGGTCAACGAGGCGTTGCACGACTTGGCGACCAAGGACCCGCAAGCCGCGCTGGATTGGCTGAAGCAAAATCCCGGAACGGGTGGCGCCAGCGCGATTGAAGCCCGGGTCAATTCCGTCATTGCCGGTTATGCCGCCAACAACCCGGCTGATGCCTTCGACTACATCAACAGCATGAGCGACGCCACCAAGCAGGATGCAAAATTGAAAACGGACGCGTTCGACGCCTTCGCCCAAGGCATGGCGCAGACCGGACAATTCGGCAATGCGATGTCTTTGCTCGACCAACTTCCCGCCGGCAAACTGCGCAACAGCGCCACAAACAGCATGATTGACCAATGGGGCGCGGCCGCGCCGCTCAATGCCGCCAATTGGATTGCGAACAGCGCCAATCCATCGGTCGTCAGTGACTTGAACGAGACATTGGTGGGCAGTTGGGTGAAGAGCGACCCCGCCGCCGCCGCCGTGTACGCAGTGCAGGCCGAACAACTGTTGCAGGATCAAGGCACGCTTGGCGGCCAGAATAATACCGACACCCTCCCCAATACGATTTCCGCGTGGGCGAAATATGATTTGAACGCCGCAGGCAATTTCATCAACCAGATGCCCGCTTCCCCCGTCAAAGACCGTGCGCTTTCGACATTTATTTCCACCGCCAGTAAAGTTGACCCCGCCAGCGCCATTGCCTGGACCACTGCAGCCAGCGACCCCGCCGTCGGCAACAAATTGATGGTGCAAGTCGCAAAACAGTGGCAACAAAACGACCCGCAGGCGTACAGCCAGTTCCTCGCTACCACGACGACTTTGACGCCCGCACAATTGGACACCCTCACCAATCTGCCAGCACCCGCTGCCACAGCTAAAAAAGGCGCGGCTAATTCCGGAAATGGCCAGGGCAACAGTCCGAATTAATCCATCACGACAACTTCAACGATGTCACGACCATCGGCACATTCAGCCAGTAAAAGGCCAGCCCGATAATGGTCAGCAGCACAATCACCGCAATGGCCGCCCCGCCGAAATGGCGGCGGCGGTCGCGCATAAACAGAGAAACCACCCCCAACGCCAATGCCACTGCAGCCACCAGCTCGATGCCTTGCATCAGGGATTGGACATGCGCCAGGTAGGGGAAGATGTTGTTGAAATCCGCCGCCGTTGCGTCGCTGTTCAAAACGCCCGACCCCACCAGGGTGCCGTGGTCAAAATGCGCGTCTGGAAAAGTGTCCACTATCCGCGCCGTGCCAAAATATTGATACACGAATCCCACCGCGGCGGCCAGCGCCAGCACGAATGCCGCCACGCCCAATTTCGAATGCGGCAACGCGGGCCGCTCAGCGCCCGACCGGCCCGCCACCAACTGGCCCGTGCGCGCCCGCGCCATCGCCAGCCGAATCCATGGTTCCGGCAAATCCCCGGCAGCATTCAACGTCGGGCGCAGCGATGGCTCCGCCACTGCGGCGGCAATCGGGGTATTTTCGGGTAACTCGGCGGACATGTGTCTTCTATCAAACCCGCCGGGTGGCCTAGGGTTACATTCTATTATCGTGGAGATCCCGTTTGGTGGAAATCGCAAGGCGCGGTGTGTCAATTCATTGTCATCTCCCGCATTGCTTTCCGCCGCAACCTGCGCTTATTTATCCACCCTCCCCTTTCCCCATGAAAGCCTCCACATACTCCGCCTCCACCCTTTTTTCACTCGCGCTGCTGGCGCGCGTCGCCGTGGCCGCCGATGCCCCCGCCGCCCAACCAACCACCGCGGATGCCACCCCCACGGCTGCGGCGCCGGCCGCCTCCACGCCTGCCGCCACGGCTTCCAAGGAACCGGTGTGGGACATTCCGATGCCGCTCAAAACCGGCCAGGTTATTGACCTCTTCCCCGAAGGTGTGCCGGGCTGGAAGGACATTGGGCCGGAAGTAGTTTCGGGCACCACTTATTCCAACGTCAGCGACCCGCGGCTCATTTGTTATCCCCCCGCCCCGGGCACGCCTTCCTCGGGCACGGCGGTTATTTTTTGCGCGGGCGGGGGCTACGTGCATGTCGCCGGCCCCGGTGCTTTTAACGGCTGGCTTAATCCACTGGGGGTGACGGTGTTTGGGCTGATTTACCGTTGCCAGGAATTTGGCGCGCCCGCCCCGCAGCAAGATGTCATGCGCGCGGTGCGGCTGCTGCGCTCGCACGCCAAGGAGTTGGGCATCGACCCGAATAAAATTGGCGTCATCGGCAATTCGGCGGGTGGGCACGTTACCGCGAGTGCCGCCACGCTCTATGACGACGCCATCGGCAAGACTGGTATTGAATTTGACAAAGTCAGCGCGCGGCCGGATTTCGCCGTGTTGAATTTTGCCGTGCTCACCATGGAAGCGCCCAATGCCCATGTGGCGTCCAAAACCGCCCTGCTCGGTGCCCATCCGACGCAGGAGCAGATTGATCAGTATTCCGTCGAAAAGCACGTCACGCCGAATACCCCGCCCATTTTCATCGTCCACAGCGAGCAGGATACAACCGTCAAAGAGGAGAATGACCTGATGTTCTATGCCGCACTACGCAAGGCGGGCGTGCGCGCGGAGCTGCACCTTTACCCCGATGCTACCCATGGCTCGGGCATGGACGCGAATTTCGGCCCGACCGCCCTGTGGCAAAAACTGTGCACGGAATGGATGCGCTGGAATGGCTGGATCCCCACCTCGGACACCTCAATGATGAAAGTTCAAACGCGACCCGCCGCCGGTGGCGCGCGTGGTGCAGCGGGCGCCCGGGGCGGCGCCGGCCGCGGTGGCCGCGGCGCACCCCCGGCAACATCCAACAATGCGACGCCGCCCGCCTCCACCACTGGAACTTGAACCTGTTCCATTCCGACTATTTGCAGGATTTTGTGCCCCCCGCCAGGTCAATTAATTTTAATCAATCCTACTCTTTTTAAAATATGAGCTCAAAAAATAAAAATGCACCGGTGAACCCCGCCGGGCGCGCGATGGCGGCCGGAATATGCCTCGTGGTGCTCTTGGTCCTGGCCTGGGGCCCGGTGACGGCCGCAGTGGACAGCGCCCACCGATCCGCCGCGTACTCCAACCTCCACTCCCTTGCCGGATTTTACGTCAACCACACTCACCCCAACGGTCAGGCCCAGCCCCTGACCGCTGGGCCGAATGACACGACTTACAGCGTCGCGCAGCTCTTCGCGCAAGCCGATCAGTTCAACGATGCGAATGCCTGGTTCGTCAAGTCGGACCCTCAACTGGACGGCGCATCCATCCCCACGACAGTGATGGACCCGCAAACCGGGCAGATGAATTCCACTTTTTCCTCGTTGCCGCTGGCGTATGAATTCGCGGCCACCATTAACCCCGCCGCCCAACCCCTCACCACCCCCATCGCGTGGACGCGCGGGCTCCGCGACGACGGCACCTGGGCTCCCGATTCCCCTTGGCAGGGCAAGGGTGGCCATATCGCCTTTCTCGACGGACATGTGATCTGGTGTGATCGCGTTAGCAATCTGCCTGCTGGCGAAACGATGGTCCGCTACGGCACCAATATCGCGACCCAGAATATTCGCGAAGCCCTGCCGCCCGGTGCGGTGGTGTTGAGTTCGGAACCGAGAAAGTAATCAGGAACAGACGAGTAGAGGGACAAAAGGCTGGCTTGCTCTTAGTCTCCGTGTTTCGATTTC
>DATHOB010000048.1:0-16111 GCA_035485355.1 Opitutales bacterium
TGGATTGCAAGCGGGCGAAGGCCGTGGAGCCGCGCGACCAGATTTCCAGTGCCGGGTCGCCGTGGCTCCAACCATCCAGCGAATGAAAAAGATTTTGGTAGGGTACCGCCAAATTCGGCTGAAATCCTTCCGCGGTGAAAACCGGCCCAAGGTCAAATGATGTTCGCGCTGCCCAGGTTTGGCGATTAGCTGCCCACGCTCTTTCGTCGCCAGAAATAAATTTTACAGGCAGGTACGCGGAGAGCACGTCCTGGCCGTGTTGCGCTTCGAGGCCCGGTGGGGACATCCGGGACCAGGAAAAGTCATAGATTTTTTCGCGATGCAGTATGCTCCAGCCGAGCAAAAGCCATCCACCGACGAGAAAAAGCCAACCGCATTGTCGCAGCCAAACGGGCGCGGGTTGCTCTGGCTCGGTAATCTCAGCAGGAGGAACTGTCTGTGCGCGAAGGTGAAGATGGTGTTCCACCCAACTCGCCCATGGTCCAATCGCCAGCGCCGCCACCACGATCAAGCAGACATTGATG
This sequence comes from Opitutales bacterium, assembly GCA_035485355.1. GTDB lineage: Bacteria > Verrucomicrobiota > Verrucomicrobiia > Opitutales > JABDGR01 > JABDGR01. Next base: position 525 of record DATHOB010000048.1, read on the forward strand.
AGCACGGCAAACTGCCGTAACCCGGGAAGGGCGCTCGCCGCCAGGCCGCCCAAACCGACCGCCGTGGTGAGCACGCAAAAGATTAAACTGCGCCGCAACGTGCGCCAAGATTCACCTTCCTTACGACCTCCTTTGGCAAAGTGATGGTACACGACTGCCCCATAATCAGAACACAACCCAAGTGCCACCGAGGCAAAGGCCACGCTGAACAAATTGATGCTGCCCCAGATAATTCGCGCCACCAATAGGCCAGCCAATAATCCCGCTGCTTGCAGTGCGAACAAAGCCACCAATGGAAACCACGAACGATACGCGATGAGAAAAACCAAGGCGATCAGCGCTCCCGAGCTGAGTGTCATGCCAATCATTTCGCGACGCATTTGCAGGCCAATTTCGGTGACGTAAGCCGCTTCCCCAGTCAACGCGATGCGCCCGGGCGCAAATCCGTTGGCGGCCAGTGCGGCCCGCACTGCCGTCACCAGCGGTTCCGCCGTGGTGAGCGTGTTGGCGCGGACTTTCGGTTCGATGCGCAAAATGGGATTCGGCGCGGTGGGAGGTGCTCCATTCGATTCCGCTGTGGCTGGCGACACCACCCAATCCGCCAGCCCCAGCGGATCATAATGAATGCGGGCCCAGACTGCCGCATCCGGCCAGCCGCTTAACGCCTCCCGTGCTGCCTGTAAACGTGCGCGAACTTCGGCTTCGTTCGTTGCCTTGGCAAATTGCACAAATTTATCTGTAGGCAAACCGATGAAGACCGCCGCCCAACCTTCAGGTGCAAGCTTGGAAGGGTCGGTCAAAACGTCCGCTTTGGCCACCAGAGGCGATGCATTGAGCGCATCCGCGACGCGCGCGAGGCGCGCGGCGAGTTGTCCGGAGTCTTCCGCTCCAGGATCCACCACCCCAAGCAAACTAAAGTCTTCGCTCCCACGCGCCTGCATCGCGCGTAAGTCGCGCACGGCGGGCAGGTCGGCGGGGAACAAATCAATCAGGTCGCCCTGCCAGCGCAGAGTAAATAAAGCCCACGCCGCGAGGCTAATTGCCGCCGCCACCAGGATTCCTCGCCGGACAAAATGGATTACCCGGTGGTGCATGGCTGGAACTGGTTGCAAATCGCCGGGCTATGGCTGCTCATTGATCCAAATCTGTAAATCCCCGAGCGAAACAAGGACCCGCCGGACCAAGGCCGGATCCTTCAGCGTCACGCCGTAACGCCGTTCCACAGCCACGGCGAGTTGCAGGGCGTCAATGGAATCCAGACCCAAGCTATCCGGGCCGAAGAGCAATTGGTCGGCGCCGATATTTTGTGGTTCGACGCGGAGCAGGGTATTCTCGACCAGGATAATTCGCAAATCATCGAGCGTTGCCTGAGTTTTTGGCATAGCCTTAACACTAACCTACTTATCACCGGGTTACGCAAGATTGTAATGATTCCCAACCAAGCGCCGCGACTTGATGGCCAGCCCCCCACAAGGGAAGTACGACCGCAAATTTTTCTTTGGGCGCGTTAGCCAGGATGCGGGCCAATGTCCACCCTGCCGCGACAGAATGCGCTTCGCCGAGGTAGGGCCACGGTGCCGGCCAATCCGAGCGGGCGGGCCGCTGTTTCCATGCCTCTCGTGCCGGACCCGGCGGTGGCATGGGCCCTGCATACATCGGCCATGCTGGATCAAAGTCCGCCAAAACTTCGGCGAGCGCAGCGGGTGCGTCAGTCAGGCGTCTCCATGGGAGTCCGGAATGGATGTGGAAATTTCCCTGAGTTTGCGCCGGGCCATCGCGCGTGAGCACAAAGGCCACCGCGCCTTCCGCCGGAAAAACTTTGCTCGTCGGACGAAACCAGCCAGCGCGTAGGGAAACTTCCATCATCGCTTCGTCCACCTCCTCCGCTGCTGCAACCACCACCGCGTCCACGTTGCCCTGTTCCAGCCAGAGCGCGGCGTTGACCCAGGCTTGGGCCAGCGCGGTGGCATCGCCGACCCAGGCCGACGATGGCCCTGTGCGGCCCAACGCGCCGAGCGTATGATTCAGCGGCGCATTAAAAACCGTCTCTGGAAACCACGCGGGATTTGCGCCATCAATCCCTGCACGCACCACCCCTTCGTAGAATTTGCGCGTCAGTGTCAGCACGCCATTGCCAAACGCGACCGACAGACCGATGGTGGCGTCAGCCGGTAAATTTGCGCGACGAATCGCTTCATCCACCGCTTCGAGCAGAAAGAGGGTTTGCGATCCAACGCGACGCAGGCGCGGGATCTGGCGCCAGCGTGCCCAACAGGGAAGTGTGGGATCGACACAACCCGCCGCCACCGTCGGCGCAGACGGCGCAAGGACCGGCCAATTTTGTCGACGCGGCACGGAGCCGTCGAGCAGGCTCCCGAGGCCCAGGCCAGCCGGGCTGACCGCGCCTATGCCAGCGATGTTGAAATTAAATTGCATAATCAAGCGGGAAGAAAAACCAGCGCGGCATTTGCCCCGCCAAAGCCGGAGTTGGTGGAGACAAAGGCCCGGCCATGGGCGCGAACTTCGCGGGACCGGGCCAGGCTTGCCGCCAGGTTTGGTATGGGATCGGGCAGGAGTGCCGCGGGCAGCGGCGCGGCGCGGCGCAAGGCCTCAATCGTCAGCACGGCCTCAATCGCTCCTGCCGCCCCCAGCGTATGGCCGGTGATATTTTTTATCGAACTAAGGGCGATGCGAGGCAAATGACCACCAAACACCCTCTCATAGGCTTTGCCCTCCGCTTCATCATTGGCCGGAGTCGCGGTGCCGTGGGTATTGACATAGGCGACTTCCTCCGGTGCCACGCCTGCTTGTGCGAGCGCCTGCTCCAGCGCCTGCTTAAGTGCGATCCCTTCTGGATGAGGATGGGCAATATGGTGCAAATCCGTGGCTTGGCCGTAACCGGCCAATTGCGCCAGTGGCGTAACTTTGCGCCGGATGACTTCGGCTTCGCTTTCCAGAATTACGAAAGCCGCGCCTTCCCCCAGCCACAACCCGTCGCGCGAAACTGAAAATGGCCGGCAGGTGGTGGGGCTGAGCGCGCGCAGACAGGAAAATCCATGAAAGAGCAGCGTGCTAAGGGATTCCGCCCCACCAGCTGCGATGCGTTCCACGCGTCCCGATGCAACGAGGTTGGCGGCCGTGCCGATCAAATCCGCGCCGCTGGCGCAAGCATTGCTCAACGTGACCGCCGCACCGCGCAGACCGTAAGTTTCCTGAAGCGCATGCGGCAGGTAACGGGCTTGATAGCGCATGGATGACGCGATGATGCCGCTACGCTGGCCGGCGCGGGCGTTGACGACACATGTTTCGCCGTATTCGGTGCCACCACCGGTGGTGCTGCACCATAAGGGCAACGTCGGGTCGAGACAGCGATTTTCTCCGCCACGCAATTCCGCCTGGATCAGGGCCGCGTCAAGCGCAGTGTGCCCCAGCCGCACAAAACGCGGCCACCGTGCCCGCAGCGGTGCCGGGAGCAGGTCATTGTCGTTCACTTGCGCCGCTACTTGACATTCACAACCCCGAATATCAAATCGCGCTACCGGCTTTACCACCGGTTGCCCCGACGCGATTTGTGCCCACGCGGCTCCGACATCCGCGCCCGCGGCGCTGATCAGGCCCAGGCCGGTGACATACACCGGGCGAAGGTTACCCCGAGTTGGATGGGTTAATGCCATGGTTTGTGATAGGCGAGGCGCACGCCGACTGCGCCCCCACGAAAATAAAAAGTGGGTGGGTAATTAAACTGGCTTAATTCTTCATCGAAGACGAGCGTCTGTGTCCGGTCGGGTAGATTGGGATCATAAACCTCGAACTGCCCCGGCGAATCCGGCGTTTCGCGAGCCGCGAGTACCGCGTGGTTCATGCTCAACCACGGGAAGTTGATCAGCCAAAGCACCGTGGGGCCATCATTGGCCAGTAATTGCCGCAATTGTCCCAATGCCGTGCGTTGATCGCGCGGACTATTGGGCAGCACGATGCGCCAATTACCGAAGCGGAAATACGACTGCCACCAACCGCCCAGATTGGCGCGGAAGGCGTCGGGTTCCGCCGCGCTGGCTTCACGCAAGTTGGCGAACCCACCGATGGTCACGCGCCCAGAGTATCGCTTGGTGTGGCAAATGGGACGACCAACCACGGTGCGAATACACCGGACTAACTCAGCAGTTGATGGGCGCGGTTGATCCGGTGCAAACTGTGCGTAACGCCAGAATTGCGCAGCCGAGCGCGTCAACACAAAGCAACGCCGCATATACTTTTCGCCGCCGGTCGTCCCTTTCCCGGTTCGTTCCCATCGGGCCCGGCCGTTTTCATGGTGCCAGATGGTTTCGTTGGGAAAAGCGAAAACATCGTTACGCAGGCAAAAAGCGGGTGGTGGCGCGATGGTATTCATGAGCTGAGCGGACTCTGCCTGAGTTCAATCAAGCAGCGAGTATCCTGATCGTCGCATCTACGTGGGTGAAAGATGAATTCCTGGCAATCCGGAATATTTAACGCCACTGCTCGCCGCACTTCGTCGGGACGCATGGCAAAAGTCCGATCCAACCCCCACAGCCCGGCACTGGCCACGCCGTGCCATTCATGGCGGGGACGCGTGCCCAATAGCCACGCTCCGGCAGTAGTAATGCTTGCGTTTAAGCTGCGGTCAAAAAAATAAGGCCAGCCGAGTCGCAGCCATGCTCCCGGCAGGCGTTCGGCCAGACGCCACAATGGCCGCCAAAGCATGGGGTGGATTTGTAAATGATGATGCGAATTGAGAAAGGATGCGGGCAGGCCTGTGGCCAGGAAGGCGCCCATTTGTGCCTCTGCTTCGCGCAAAACCAGGTCGCGATTTGGTCGCCACAAGCCAATCGCCCAACCCGCAGCTGTCGTCGAATTGCCCCAAGGCCAAGCTGGCTGCGTGAGTGGCCGCGAGTCATTAAAGTGCCAATGCAGTCCTATGCGCAAGCTGGGGTGGTCGCGCGCCATCGCCACGGCCTCTTCAGTGCCCGGCTGACCCATCATCAACGCCGTGCCGTGCAAAGCACCTTTAAAATGGGAGTGCAAAATGGCGCGGTTGGTGTCTGCATCCAGTCCAAAGTCATCGGCGATGAATAAGAATTTTTCCTTTGGGCTGGGCTTTGGTTCGGGCACGTGCATAGCTTGTGCAGGATGATATACACGTTGGCGGCTTGGTCAATGGCGGCGCTATGCTGGTGGCTGGCGGCGTATTGGCTGGTGGGGAAGTGCCGCCGCACGCCTCCGCTGGATTGCCCTCGTCTGGGGGAAATGATCACCATTTTCAAGCCCTTGCCGCGATTGGGGCCCACTGGTGCCAGTTCGGAGTTGTGTGCAGCCTTGCATTCGTTTGTCCGGCAATTGGATAATGACACGGAACTCCTGCTGGGCGTGCACGAGGAAGATCGTGTCGCCGCCCAACCGTGGATCACTCAATTGCAAACGGTTGGCCCGATTGGCAACGTGCGGGTCTTTTTTCGCACGGGTGCAGACGTTCATGCCAACGCAAAAATTTCCTGGCTCGAATGGCTGGCCCCGCACGCGCGCGGCCCGTGGTGGCTGTGGAGCGATGCCGACATCGTCGCGCCCGTTGGCTGGCTTACCGAGGCGCGCCGCGCCGCCTTCAACTTGTCGCACGCAAATTTGGTGACTTTTCCGTATTACGTGCAGGCTCCGACCAATCCGCTTGGCTGGTGGGATGCCGCCTTTGTCAATGCCGAGATGCTGCCCGGCGCGTCGCTGCAAGTGGTGCTCGGCCACGAGGTAAATTTCGCGTTTGGCGCCGCCATGTTATTTCGCCGCGATATTTTTTTAAGCAAATGCGATTGGGCGGCATTGGGTCGTCAGTTGGCGGATGATTTCGCGGTCGGTCAGGCATTAGGGCGATGCCGCGTGGCATTCCCGGCCTTGGAAACTTTGGCCGAGGAAAGCACTTGGTGGGGCGCTTTGCGCCATTACCAGCGTTGGCACAAAACGATCCGCTGGTGCCAGCCGTTGGGTTATGCCGGCCAATTACTCCTCAATCCCTTATTGGGCTGGTTCGCGGCGGTGATGTTTTTTCCTTCGCACACGGTGGCGTGGCTGGGTTTGTTACTGCAATACAGCTTGGAAATAGTAGTGGTGGTTATGCTCGACCGGCAGGCAAGTGTGCGGCGGTTGCTGTCGCCCCGCGCACTCATTATGTTCGCCACTTGGCCAGCGTTACACTCCGTCATGTGGTTGGTCAGTTGGTTGCCCATCGGAGTGCATTGGCGTGGGCGCACCTGGCGGGGGCTACAACAGCCGACCCATTAATCACGGGTCACGGCATTTTCTTTGCCAACGGGCATGCTTTGCCACGACTCATTAAAAGCCGGTGACGGCGCTTTTATTTTTTCGATCTTTGGGCCGGTCGACAGTTTTTTCAAAGTCATATACGTCAGCCTCGTTACCCAGACGCGGGGGATGCGGCTGCTGATCATCACCGCCAGTTTATTGGACCAGCCGCATACCACCAGCGGCTTACGTGTCGCAAGTGCCCGCAAGGATGCTTGCACGACTTGGAGGGACGTCTGGCACATCTTTTCCGATACTGGCGGCTTCAAAAAACCCGCTGCGCAAAAAAAGTTGGTATTGGTGGGGCCGGGGCACACGCACAGCACATGCACTTGGGTATCGCGCAATTCCCGCCACAAACCCAGGCTCCAATTCATGATAAACGCCTTAGTGCCACCATATATGGCAAAAAATGGGGTAGGTTGAAAGGCGGCGGTCGAAGAAATGTTAATGATCGCACCACCGCGTTCTTTCAGGCGCGAGAGCAACCGGCTCGTGAGCAGCACGGGCGCGCGAATGTTTAAATCAATCATTTGCAGGCTGCGTTCCAGTGAAGGTTCGGGAAAAAAACCAAAGGAACCAAAGCCGCTATTGTTAATGAGCAGGATGCCACCCGTCTGACCCGCTCCATCCAGCCATGCCTCGACCGCAGTAATGGCGGCCTCTTGGCCACGCGCACTGGATAAGTCCGCCGGACAATGTTCGAGCTGGCCCGCTGCCAAGGAATCATCGGGCGCAGTGCGGGAGAGATTGAAAAACTTCGCCTTGGGGTTCAGGTTCGTGATTACCTTGACGAACGCCTCGCCGATTCCTGAAGAAGCGCCGGTGATCACCACGGCGCCACAGGCCAGCAGGCATTCCGGCCTGGTTTGTGCAGCACACATGGGATTTGCGGTATTGAAAATTCTTGAAGTCTTAGGTTGCGAAATGCAGCCCCGCTAAAACCCCAAATTTTTGCACCAAGCCCAAGTCCTGACATTTTGCTCCAGCAAGTCAATCCCTGACCACACCAAAAAAGGTAGGTGTTCACCCCCTCTCCTAATGTCATCTTTTCCTTACAATCCGTCAAGTTGCTCATTACCATCCGACGCAGTCAACTTGATCGTAGCACAACTGAAGCCTTCGGCCTCAATTACAACAATCTTATGAAAATTCACCACACCGCCCGGATTATTCCGTTCTTCGTCGTCAGCATGCTTGGCCTCGCCTTCACTGGCTGCATTGCCACCAACAGTTCAAACACCAACATCGCTGGAAAAATGGTTCCGGATGATGTGTTCGCCCAAGTCCAACCCGGCAAGACCAAGAATTTTGTTTTGGATCTGATGGGGAACCCGGCCACCAAATCGACCCTGGACAATGGCCGGGAAGTTTGGCGCTGGAATTACGACGAAACCAAAACCGCCGAAAAAACCTTCATGATTTTCTACGTGGCGGTGGACCGAACCCACACGGTGCAAACGGCCGCAGTCGCGTTCCAGGACGGCATCGTCGTCAAAGCCTGGCGCGAATAAAGGTCAACCCTGTCGGGTTCGGTTGGTTTTGAGCTTGGACTTTTCCGGGTCGTTTTCTTTTGGTGTGAATTTGCGAGCGTTAATAAAACAACGCCCGATCGAGCCTGCGATATGGGCTAGCGCATTTTTGCTCTTGGCTTTGCTCCGCCCGCGCCTATACTAGTTGCTCAAATAAAGCGATGACTGCTTCCGTTTATTTCCGACGACTTGCCGAAGGCGTGGCATTGCTTGCCGTAGGCCTTTTTGAATTTGGCGCGACGGCGCATGCGCAGATTGTGCTAGGACAAGAGAGCGGGGTAAACATCAATGGCTCCGCCACCAACTGGGCGGTGATTTCGGATTTCGACACTCCGGTCTCCTTGCTGGATATCAACACCGGTTCCACCATCAACAGTGTCACCGTCAGTCTTTCCCAAATTGGCTCGGGCGGCATCAACGACTTGAGCGGCACCACCCTCGGCAATTCCATCACCGATGTTCCGCAAGACGCGATTTCCAACGGCGCCTTTGGCGGGGGCGTCGATGCGCGTTTGATCCTGACCTTCTCCGGTCTCGACCCCGGTCTCAACTACAACCTGGAAGTCTTCAGCCTCAGCAACCTCAATCCGCAGCCCGACGTGCCCTATATCAATGGCGTCGCCACCACTTGGCCAACCGGTTTCGAGACTCGTGCGGCGCGCTACAGCCAGACCACGGGCGCGCTTTTTAACTATGTGCAAGCGGACGGCAGCGGCAATTTGTCGTTCGGTATCGAAGACGATATCAATGACAATCCAGTCATGAGCGCCATGACGATAACTGCCGTCGTGCCGGAGCCCGGATATTCCGCCCTGCTAGCCGGACTCAGCGTGGCGGCGGCAACGCTTTATCGACGCAAGCGCCGCTAATGTTTCCGGAATGTTGAGGGACGCGAGCTCGGAATCGGAGTTTAGTCCATGCCTTGTTCAATAAAACAGCGCCCGGTCCAGACTCCGATATTGAATCGCCTCCAGCAAATGCGGGGCTTCGATATTTTCCGTACCTGCCAAATCAGCGATGGTGCGGGCGACTTTTAAAATCCGGTCATACGCCCGTGCGGAGAGAGAAAGTTGCTCCATGGCCTGCGAGAGCAACTCGGCTTGGGATTTATCAATCGCGCAGTGGGTGCGGATTTCGGAATGGGACATCCGCGCATTGCAGGTGGTGGAACGTTTGTCGGCATGGGCGAATCGTTGGGCTTGCCGTTCACGCGCGGCGACAATGCGCTCGCGCATCACCGTGGAAGTCTCACCGGGTGTCGCGTTCTGCATCTCCGTCAGCGGTAGCGACGGCGCTTCGACGTGCAAATCTATTCTATCCAACAACGGCCCAGAGATGCGCGCGCGGTAACGTTGAATATTGGGCACCGTGCAGCGACATTCGCGTTTCGAATCGCCAAGATATCCGCACGGGCATTGGTTCATTGCCCTTTTGTCATATTTCCATAAAAGCATCAAAACCAAAGACTTCTGAATATCCAAAAGAGTTAAAAACCTTGGGCAACCACCTGCGGCAGCGTCGGCTAGACCTCAAGCTCCTTCAAAAGGACGTGGGGCAACGAATCGGGGGTTCAGTTTCAGACGTGTGGAATTGGGAGAATAATCGCGCTATTCCGGCGGTCAAATTCATCCCGGTCATCATTGCCTTCCTCGGATACAACCCGTTGCCCAAGCCGGTTGCTTTACAGGAACAGCTGGTCTGGTTTCGGAAGGGCAAGGGTTGGACTCAAAAGGTCTTTGCGGAGGTCTTGGGCGTTAATCAATCAACACTAGCCGGATGGGAAAGGGGAGAGAGAACCCCAGCCGGTAGGTACCGGACCATCGTTACCTCTGTTCTGATAGAAAACACATAACGAGACCAAAGAGAGTTGGCTTTCGTCCAATTCCACAGGGTTATGCCTGATAAAGAGGGGCTATTTTGAAAATTCTAGCGAAGGCGGGGAAACACCCCATGGTCGATGCGTGGTAGCTTAGCTTATACTGGCAGCATGAAACCCCAAAGTTTTCAGGATAAAAGCCAAAAATTTGCAAACGCATCAAGATCAGTTGCTGTCGAGGAATTCGATCAAGGCAAAACTGATTTTATGCCGTCAAAGAGCGAAGTGGCTGGCAGGGCTTACGCCAATTATCTAAACCAAGGCTCACAACACGGGCATGATGTTGATGACTGGCTGAAAGCCGAGGCACAATTGCAGGAGGAACGTAATCTCATCCGGTTTGGCGGAGACGGTTTCCTTAATCGAATATAAAATAGATTTTGTAAATGACCATTTTGATTGGATCAATTTTGGACATAAACACCGTTAACTTTACCCATCCATTTCCGGCCTAGCAGTCCATTAAGCAATGAATGCAAATTCACATAGCAATCTGATTGCCCATGAAACCAACTACTTCAAGTGTCCTCACGATCAATGGCGGTTCATCGAGCGTCAAGTTTGCCCTCTACCAGGTTGGTGAACCGCTCAAGCGAAAACTTTATGGGACGATTGACCGCGTCGGTCTGAGTAGAACAAGTCTGACTTTTACCGATTTGACCAGAAATCAACGAGGCCAAAAAAGCATTCGCAGTTCTGATCACAGGTTAGTCGCGAAACTTCTGATTCAGTGGCTCGAAAGACGGAGCGGCTTTGAATCGGTATCGGCGGTAGGGCACCGCGTGGTGCATGGCATGAAGCACACCGCACCGGAGCGAGTCACCACGAAACTGCTCGCGGAACTGCATCGCATTACGCCCTACGACCCCGATCACCTGCCATTTGAAATCGAATTGATCGAAGCTTTCCGAAAGTGGCAGCCCAAGCTACCGCAGGTGGCCTGTTTCGACACCGCGTTTCATCACACAATGCCGCGTGTCGCCAAGTTGTTGCCGATTCCGCGACGCTTTTACGCCAAGGGAATTCAACGCTACGGCTTCCACGGCCTGTCTTATGAGTATCTCATGGAGGAACTCGCGCGCTTGGGTGATCCGGCGGCCACCCAAGGCCGGGTGATTCTCGCGCATCTGGGCAACGGCGCGAGCCTGGCGGCGGTGCGCGACGGCAAAAGCATAGACACGAGCATGGGTTTCACGCCAGCCTCCGGCCTTGTCATGGGTACCCGTTCCGGCGATTTGGATCCGGGGCTGCTTGCATTTCTGGCTCGCAGCGAGCGGATGACCCCGACCCAATTTGACCACATGGTGAACCATCAGTCCGGGCTGCTCGGAGTTTCCGGAGCCAGTTCGGATATGCGAGATTTGCTTAAACGGGAAGCGACCGATGACCGGGCGGCGGAAGCCGTAGTGCTGTTTTGTTACCAGGCTAAAAAATGGATCGGCTCCTTTGCGGCAGCCCTTGGTGGATTGGACACACTTGTTTTCGCCGGAGGCATTGGCGAAAACTCGCCGCTTATCCGGGAGCGGATTTGCGACGGGCTCGACTATCTGGGTGTCAAAATAAATCCTAAACGAAATGCAAAAAATGCACCGTTGATTTCGCCGAATGCCGGGCGGGTCCGGGTGCGCGTCATTCGCACAAATGAGGAGCTGATGATCGTGCGCTCGACGTGCCGCCTGCTCAAACTAAGTTAGCGTGGCTAAAGGCGCAGTAGGGTTACACCTCATGGCGGAAAACCTGTCATTGCCGTAATATCGGTCAGCACGAGAAACGCAGCGAGGCGTTACCGTCATGTTGACGGCAACAACCAACAAAAAAATTATTATGAACTCACTCGAAATTAAAGACGATTGGAACATCGTCAAAGGCAGGCTGAAGGAAAAATGGTCCCATCTGACGGATAATGACCTCCTATTCATCGACGGCAAACACGATGAGCTGTATGGCCGGATCCAAAAACGCACCGGTGAAACTCTTGAAGCTGTGCAAAGGGCCGTCAAGGAAGCCTCCACCTGCTGCGCTCCGTAACCGCTAGTTGATAAAACTATTTAAAATAAAACATTTATGAGAACACTCAAAGATCTATTTTTAGATGAACTGGCTGACCGTTACGATTCCGAAAAGCGGCTCGTCATCGCGATGCCAAAAATGATCAAAGCTGCCACCTGCCCCCGCCTGCGCAGCCTGATTGAGACGCACTTGATGGAGACCGAGCGTCAGGTCGCGAAGCTCGAAAAAGTTTTCAAATTATTCGGTGAAAAACCCAGTGTGAATAAATGCGATGCGACCATTGGCATCCTGGCTGAAGGCACCGAAGTCTCCTCCGACAACAAGGGTTCGGTCGTCATCAACGCAGCGCTAGTGTCCGTCGCGCAAAAGATCGAACACTATGAGATTGCGTCGTATGGCTGCCTGCGCGAGTGGGCGACCCTCCTCGGGAACAAACCGGCAGCAATGCTGCTGAAAGAGATTCTCGACGAGGAAAAGGCGGCCAACCAGGCGCTGATTAAATTAGCTCGCGCCCACTGCAATAACCAGGCGCTCAACGCCAGGGGCGACGATGATTCTTGTGTCACGGACAAAAAAATGAAGCCAGTCAAGCGTGCGGCCTGACGCCGTTCGATGGACCTGGGTTCATCCCGTTTTGTCTCAGGGACAAGCGTCATTCCGGTTGTGACCATGAAAACCACCAGCCTTACTCCGGAACTGATCCAGAAGATTAACGCCTACTGGCGGGCGGCCAACTACCTATCCGTCGGGCAAATTTATTTATGGGACAATCCTCTGCTGAAACGACCGTTGGCGCTGGCGGATGTGAAGCACATGCTCCTGGGCCACTGGGGCACAACTCCGGGGCAGAACTTTATTTATGCACACTTGAATCGAGTCATTAAAAAATATGCCCTCGACATGATTTACGTCTCCGGCCCCGGACATGGCGGCCCCGCAGTGGTCGGCAACACTTACCTGGAAGGCACATACAGTGAAATCTATCCAAACATTAGCCAGGACGAAGCCGGGTTAAAAAAATTATTTACCCAGTTTTCGTTTCCCGGCGGCATTCCCAGCCACGCCTCGCCGGAGACGCCTGGCTCAATCCATGAAGGCGGCGAGTTGGGCTACTCGCTCAGCCATTCGTTCGGGGCGGTGTTTGACAATCCTGACCTCGTCGTCGCCTGCGTCGTCGGCGATGGCGAAGCGGAAACCGGCCCGTTGGCCACGGCGTGGCATTCCAACAAGTTCCTTGATCCCGCCACCGACGGCGCGGTGTTGCCGATTCTGCACCTCAACGGTTACAAAATTTCCAATCCGACAATCCTTGCCCGCATCACCCGCGAGGAATTGGAGCAACTGCTGCGCGGGTATGGGTGGACGCCGTATTTTGTCGAAGGTCATGAACCGGAGCCAATGCATGAGGCCATGGCCGCGACACTTGATCTTGTCGTTGAGCAGATCAAAAAGATCCAGCAGGAGGCCCGCCTCCACGGAAACTTAACTCGCCCACGCTGGCCGATGATCGTCCTCAACTCACCCAAGGGCTGGACGGGGCCGAAAGTTGTCGATGGCCTCCAGATAGAAGGTACTTTCCGCGCGCATCAAGTGCCGCTCTCCGACCCGGCCACTCAGCCTGAACACCTCAAGTTGCTGGAAGACTGGTTGAGAAGCTACCACCCGGAGGAACTTTTTGATGAACAAGGCCGTCTAAAACCAGAGCTGGCCGAGCTTGCGCCCAAAGGCGAACGCCGCATGGGCGCGAATCCTCATGCCAATGGCGGCATCCTGCTGCGCGACCTACAGATGCCGGATTTTCGGGGCTATGCTGCCAACGTGCCGACGCCGGGGGTGCGCGGCATCGGCGACACCCATGTTCTCGGGCCATTTCTGCGTGACGTGGCGGGGCTGAACAGCGGGCAACGGAATTTCCGGGTCTTTGGCCCGGATGAGACGCTTTCCAACGGTTTGGAGGCACTCTTTGAAGCGACCCAACGCCAATGGGACGCTGCGACCGTGCCGAATGACGAGTTTCTCGCCCCGGCGGGGCGCGTCATGGAAATGCTCAGCGAACACCAATGTGAAGGCTGGCTGGAGGGCTACCTGCTCACCGGACGGCATGGACTCTTTAATTGCTACGAGGCGTTTATCCATATCGTGGATTCAATGTTCAACCAGCACGCCAAGTGGCTGAAAGTCACATCGCATCTACCGTGGCGGCGCAAAATTGCCTCATTAAACTACTTACTGGCATCGCATGTTTGGAGACAGGATCACAATGGGTTTACCCATCAAGACCCCGGTTTCATTGACCATGTCGTCAATAAAAAGGCGGAGGTTGTGCGGGTATATTTGCCACCGGATGCCAATTGCCTGTTATCGGTGATGGATCACTGCCTGCGCAGCCGTCATTACGTCAATGTCGTCATCGCCGGCAAACACCCGGCTCCACAGTGGTTAACGATGGACGCCGCCGTCAAACACTGCACTGAAGGCATCGGCATTTGGCAGTGGGCCAGCAATGACCAGGGCATTTCGCCCGATGTGGTCATGGCCTGTTGTGGCGACGTGCCCACGTTGGAAACACTCGCCGCCGTCTCCATTCTGCGCGAACATTTGCCCGAATTGAAAATCCGGGTGGTGAACGTGGTGGATCTCATGAAGCTCCAGCCACAATCCGAGCATCCCCACGGCTTATGTGACACGGATTTCGACGAGCTCTTTACCAAAAACAAGCCAGTCATCTTTGCCTTTCACGCCTACCCGTGGCTGATCCACCGGCTCACCTACCGCCGTAACAATCACGACAACATCCATGTCCGTGGCTACAAGGAGGAGGGCACGATCACCACTGCCTTCGACATGACGGTGCTCAACGAATTGGATCGCTTCCACCTGGTGATGGACACCATCGACCGCCTTCCGCAGACCGGTGAGCGGGGTATTTATTTGAAGCAGCAACTCAAGGAAAAGCTGCTCGAGCATAAACAATACATATATAAAAACGGCCAGGACCTGCCGGAGATTCGAAATTGGAAGTGGACGGCACCGGCCAGCATCAATGCTGACCCGAAATAGTATGGTAAAGGACCAAGAAAGTTGAAAACCGATGAATGAAATCAAACACAGCAACAGCGCCCATGGAGGCCCGAATCCCGACGGTCTCCGTCGTGTCCACTCCCCATACTGGAAGCGTGCGCACCATGATTGGCGCTTCTGGGTCGCCGCGATTTTGATTTTTGCGGCGCTGGTTTTTTATGTGATCACCGTCGAATTTTCGTTGCCGCCCCGCGGCCAGCCATTGTTGCCAAATTCAAACACTATGGGGAAATAGTCAGATGGCTGTGAATTTCACCATCCAAGAATCGTCCTTCGCAATCTTTTCACGAACGCCTCTGAAAGAAATGCCATGACCACTTCGCAACCCCGACAACAGCAAGGATCCGGCGCGGTCGTCTCTGTCCGGGGCAGTGTCGTGGACATTCGTTTCGATGACCATTTGCCGGCGATTTACACGCTATTGCGCGCGGGAGACAAAGAGCAAATTGTGATTGAAGTGCTCGCGCAGCGGGATGCGCGGCATGTGCGCGGGATTGCGCTTACGTCCACGCAAGGTCTCGCTCGCGGCATGGCGGTGAAGGATACGGGCGGCCCATTAAAAGCTCCTGTTGGCAAAGGAGTTCTCTCCCGGATGTTCGACGTTTTCGGCAACGCCATTGATCGTCAGGCCGCGCCCTCCGAGATCCAATGGCGTTCGGTGCATCGGGCTCCGCCGCCGCTGGCGGAACGTTCCACCCAGTCGGAAATTTTTGAAACGGGTATCAAGGCGATTGACGTGCTGGTTCCACTGGAACGCGGAGGCAAGGCGGGACTCTTTG
>DATHOB010000049.1:0-2866 GCA_035485355.1 Opitutales bacterium
CAGAAGCCGCCTTGCCTGTTCCCGCAGCCCACGCCGCGACTTAAGATCGTTCGTTTCGCCGCGGAGCCACACCTCGATGTTGGCCCGCCGCGCCGCGTAAATCGCCAGCCAGTTCTCCAAGAATCTCCACCCTTCGACCCAGAGGCGGGTCACTCCGTGCTGCTTAAACAACTTCGGCCATCGTTCGGCCATGTGAATTCCACGAAAACGATCCATCCGCCATCCCGGCCGAATGGGCAGGAATCGGTGGGGATAACCTTCCAGAAGATTTCTGTCCCACACAAAACGTTTCCCAAACTCGCGGTCGTGCGAAGGTTTCACCGCGTGATCAGTGAGAAACCAGACTTCAAATGGCACCCGCGGGGCCCGCGCCATGGTCCGCCATAACGGAGCCTGGTATTGGATTGGATGACTGGTGAGGATAGCAAGCATACTCAGGCGGTTTCGTGAAGGAGAGCGGCCCAACGGTCACCGTAGCTTTTCCAGCTAAACCGGTCCCGGAGGGCGTCTACGGCCACCGCGGCGACCACCTCACGCCGAGGCGGGTTGTCTCGGTAATGCCGCATCGCCTCGACCAACGCGTCAACTGACGCGACCGGCACGATCCGGCCGAGCGTAAGTTCAGTAAGCGCCTCAATTGCGCCAGTGTGTGGAGTCGAAATAACAGGCAGGCCAGATGCAAGAGCCTCAAGGATCACCAAACCAAAACCTTCGAAGAGACTCGGCAGGACAAAGACGTCGCAGTTGGCATAGACCTCGGCCATTTTTGCGTGTGACACCTGTTCCAGCAATCGCAGCCCGGGCAAATCTGGAATTAAAGTGCGCTCGTGTGCGCGAATACTTCCCGCGATCCAGAGTTCTGCATCGCACGGGGCGAATGCACGCCACGCGTCAAGCAGAACCGGGACGCCTTTACGCGCAGTAACGGAACCGGCATAAAGAAAACGAAGCGGATGATTCGGCGGCACGGTTACGGGCGCCGAAAATTTTTCCCAGTCAACGCCGTAGGGGTTGACGACGATCCGATCCGCGGAAATCCCCTCCGTAACAAGTGTGTCGCGTGCGAATGAGCCACCGACGACGATGCGCTGTGCAAGGACATGTTCCGTCTTCTCTGCCTCTACCACACACGCAGGACGCGGCGCAAGCGCACCTGCCCAATCAGGATACTTTCGTGCAAAATCAAGCATGAGCCGGTCTAGCACCGCAGGGTGCGCGATTGTTCGGTCGAGGTAAAACACCTTGCCGCTTTTGGCGCAACGCTCAGCCAATTGCCACGACGAGGTATCAAAACCGATAACGGCATCGCATTTCGCAAGTGCGGCGTTGGAGACTGCTTCCTGGAATGCGGCATTGCGCTTGTGCATTAGCGTGACCGGATCACCGCCACGTCGGAGGTGCCAGAGTGCGGACAGTTCAGGCAGTGGTCGAATACGCATCCTTTTCCGCGGCAATCCGTGCACGATGCGTGAGTTGAGGCCGCGAAGGCTGGATAAAGAGCTCAACAAGTGCCCAACTGCTGCGCCAACGCTGTTTTCCCCAAAACCAAGACACGTCCAGAAAGCCCCCAACAATTGAAGGCGCTCCAACTCGCGCGCAAGATGATACGAATGCTGGGTTCCGGGATGGGCGAGCAATATTTTCAATTAGAATGGTGCCCGCGCCACCCAATCAACCATTGATTATGAGAAATCGTGCGCCGCTCAGGCAAAAGGACCCGCCACCAGGCGGGTTTGATAATCTTCGTAAGATAGCCGAAAAAATGCAGCCGCTCAATGCATTTGGACTCAGCTTCCGCACTATGCGTTTCAATCAAAACGCGGCAATCTTTGCCGGCGAGCGTCTCCAGGCCAGTGCCGAGCACCTCAGCCTCTGGGCCATCAATGTCCATCTTAATGAAGACCGGGGAAGGAAGTCCATTCGCAAGCTTGTCGAGAGTCTGCCATTGTGGCGCTACGCCATCACCAGCAAAGCCTGGATGAATCCGCAAACGAGCATCGTCTTTCAGCCCATTAAGCGAAAGGTTGGAGGCGAATAGGTCGCGTTCGCTGGCAGACGGTTCCACCGCAACCACGCGTTCAACGTCAGGCAGTCGAAGGAAGTATATCGAGAGTTCACCTTTTGCCGCGCCGAGGTCTAGGAAACTACGGCAACCGTGCGAAAGTCGCCGAATTGCGGCGTGCGTTTCATATTCGTAAAGACCAAGACAGTTTTGCATCTCGCAGCTTAAGTCCAGCCACAATCGCATCCCACGGTAAAACCCGCACCAAACGCCGCGAGGATGCCGACCTCTCGGAAGAAATAACTTGGCGACATTCATACTTTGCAAACTCCGTGTTTATGTTTCCAAATGGTAACACGCCGAATTATCTATGGGCCAGCACGCAGTCTCCGGTCACGCACGTCCGACACGATGCGATTGCGCGACATTCTCGCCGCATGAAGCCTCGGGCATGCTGGTTGCTTGTTAGGGAGAAAACCTCGTTCAGGAAGGCCAAAGCAAATTCGACGATTCGCATACATGCCAGGCCGCGCTAATTCATTAGCCAGCACGGGCGCATGCTGCGTACCGGGAAGCGCCAGGAGAACTTTCATTGGAAAACTCCCGTTTGCCTCTGCTTCAATATATCAGTGAAACTTCCAGTTTTCAACAGGCATACTTTGACGGCCACCGCGACTTAAAGGTATTAATTCTGCACTCTTAGAAATGTCAAAAAGGCCGCGCTCCACATTCCTGGCATTTGCCCGTTTTGCGCCTTCATTTTATGCGACGATAAACCAGCAACTGTGATTTGGTTCCAAAAGGATTTGCCAGGATAGTATAACTCGGCCCCGCAATCCATTTTCCTCCTACTTTCTTAACGCC